>NZ_CP152017.1:3422500-3667500 GCF_038618305.1 Sporosarcina sp. FSL K6-2383 | reverse complement strand
GATCACCTCCTTTCTAAGGAATTATTCGGAATGTAGACCCTAGGGGTCTGCAAGTTGACGTTTTGCGTTCAGTTTTGAAGGTTTATCTTTTATAATAAGAGATGCCTTTTTTAAACTTGTTCATTGAAAACTGGATAAAACGACATTGATAGTAACAAATCAAGAATCAACCACGTAAATAACTTGTTATTTACGATTGCAATACCTTTTTACGACTTTTTCGGATACATCGCTGTTGATGAAAAGTCACCAATGGAATTCATGAAGCGTTAAGCGGATTGAACCCAAAAGGTTAAGTTAGAAAGGGCGCATGGCGGATGCCTTGGCACTAGGAGCCTAAGAAGGACGGCACTAACACCGATATGCTCCGGGGAGCTGTAAGTAAGCTTTGATCCGGAGATTTCCGAATGGGGAAACCCACTGCCCATAATGGGGCAGTACGTTTACGTGAATACATAGCGTAAACGAGGCAGACCCGGAGAACTGAAACATCTAAGTATCCGGAGGAAGAGAAAGAAACATCGATTCCCTGAGTAGCGGCGAGCGAAACGGGAAAAGCCCAAACCAGGAAGCTTGCTTCCTGGGGTTGTAGGACACTCTATACGGAGTTACAAAGGAATGGATTAGGCGAAGCGACCTGGAAAGGTCCGCCGTAGCGGGTAAAAGCCCCGTAGTCGAAAGTCCATTCTCTCCAGAGTGTATCCTGAGTACGGCGGAACACGTGAAATTCCGTCGGAATCCGGGAGGACCATCTCCCAAGGCTAAATACTCCCTAGTGACCGATAGTGAACCAGTACCGTGAGGGAAAGGTGAAAAGCACCCCGGAAGGGGAGTGAAATAGATCCTGAAACCATGTGCCTACAAGTTGTCAGAGCCCGTTAATGGGTGATGGCGTGCCTTTTGTAGAATGAACCGGCGAGTTACGATTCCATGCAAGGTTAAGCAGTGAATGCGGAGCCGCAGCGAAAGCGAGTCTGAATAGGGCGAATGAGTATGGGGTCGTAGACCCGAAACCAGGTGATCTACCCATGTCCAGGGTGAAGGTAAGGTAACACTTACTGGAGGCCCGAACCCACGTATGTTGAAAAATGCGGGGATGAGGTGTGGGTAGCGGTGAAATTCCAATCGAACCTGGAGATAGCTGGTTCTCTCCGAAATAGCTTTAGGGCTAGCCTCAAACTTAAGAATCTCGGAGGTAGAGCACTGTTTGGACTAGGGGCCCATCCCGGGTTACCGAATTCAGACAAACTCCGAATGCCGATGATTTATGTTTGGGAGTCAGACTGCGGGTGATAAGATCCGTAGTCGAGAGGGAAACAGCCCAGACCACCAGTTAAGGTCCCCAAGTATTCGTTAAGTGGAAAAGGATGTGGCGTTGCCCAGACAACCAGGATGTTGGCTCAGAAGCAGCCATCATTTAAAGAGTGCGTAATAGCTCACTGGTCGAGTGGCGCTGCGCCGAAAATGTACCGGGGCTAAACGAATCACCGAAACTGTGGATTGATACCTTTGGTATCAGTGGTAGGAGAGCGTTCCAAGGGCGTTGAAGCTAGACCGTAAGGACTGGTGGAGCGCTTGGAAGTGAGAATGCCGGTATGAGTAGCGAAAGAAGGGTGAGAATCCCTTCCACCGAATGCCCAAGGTTTCCTGAGGAAGGCTCGTCCGCTCAGGGTTAGTCGGGACCTAAGTCGAGGCCGAAAGGCGTAGACGATGGATAACAGGTTGATATTCCTGTACCACCTCCCCGCCGTTTGAGTAATGGGGGGACGCAGTAGGATAGGGTGAGCGCACTGTTGGTTATGTGCGTCTAAGCAGTAAGGTGTGGAATGAGGCAAATCCCGTTCCTATAACATTGAGCTGTGATGGCGAGGAGATTAATCTCCGGAGTCCCTGATTTCACGCTGCCAAGAAAAGCCTCTAGCGAGGCGGGAGGTGCCCGTACCGCAAACCGACACAGGTAGGCGAGGAGAGAATCCTAAGGTGATCGAGAGAACTCTCGTTAAGGAACTCGGCAAAATGACCCCGTAACTTCGGGAGAAGGGGTGCTCTGTTAGGGTGTTAAAGCCCGAGAGAGCCGCAGTGAATAGGCCCAGGCGACTGTTTAGCAAAAACACAGGTCTCTGCAAAACCGTAAGGTGAAGTATAGGGGCTGACGCCTGCCCGGTGCTGGAAGGTTAAGAGGAGAGGTCAGCGCAAGCGAAGCTTTGAATTGAAGCCCCAGTAAACGGCGGCCGTAACTATAACGGTCCTAAGGTAGCGAAATTCCTTGTCGGGTAAGTTCCGACCCGCACGAAAGGCGTAACGATCTGGGCACTGTCTCAACGAGAGACTCGGTGAAATTATAATACCTGTGAAGATGCAGGTTACCCGCGACAGGACGGAAAGACCCCGTGGAGCTTTACTGTAGCCTGATATTGAATTCCGGTGCAGCCTGTACAGGATAGGTAGGAGCCTAAGATTCCGGAGCGCCAGCTTCGGAGGAGGCGTTGGTGGGATACTACCCTGGCTGTATTGGACTTCTAACCCATGCCCCTTATCGGGGCAGGAGACAGTGTCAGGTGGACAGTTTGACTGGGGCGGTCGCCTCCTAAAGAGTAACGGAGGCGCCCAAAGGTTCCCTCAGAATGGTTGGACATCATTCGTAGAGTGCAAAGGCATAAGGGAGCTTGACTGCGAGACCTACAAGTCGAGCAGGGTCGAAAGACGGGCTTAGTGATCCGGTGGTTCCGCATGGAAGGGCCATCGCTCAACGGATAAAAGCTACCCCGGGGATAACAGGCTTATCTCCCCCAAGAGTCCACATCGACGGGGAGGTTTGGCACCTCGATGTCGGCTCATCGCATCCTGGGGCTGTAGTCGGTCCCAAGGGTTGGGCTGTTCGCCCATTAAAGCGGTACGCGAGCTGGGTTCAGAACGTCGTGAGACAGTTCGGTCCCTATCCGTCGCGGGCGCAGGAAATTTGAGAGGAGCTGTCCTTAGTACGAGAGGACCGGGATGGACACACCGCTGGTGTACCAGTTGTCTTGCCAAAGGCATCGCTGGGTAGCTATGTGTGGACGGGATAAATGCTGAAAGCATCTAAGCATGAAGCCCCCCTCGAGATGAGATTTCCCATTACGCAAGTAAGTAAGTTCCCTCAAAGAAGATGAGGTTGATAGGTCTGGGGTGGAAGCGCGGCGACGTGTGGAGCTGACAGATACTAATCGAACGAGGACTTAACCTTCTAGTAAAAAGGGCAGGTTGGCCCTGATTTGTGAAACACACTGTCGTATTATTCAGTTTTGAGTGAACAAGCTCAACATAGTCTGGTGACGAAGGCGAAGAGGTCACACCCGTTCCCATCCCGAACACGGAAGTTAAGCTCTTCAGCGCCGATGGTAGTTGGGGGTTTCCCCCTGCAAGAGTAGGACGTCGCCGGGCTTACACATTTATTTCGACTTAAATGTGTAAAGGATTTTTACAATGTCGAACAAGTATTACCTATTTAGGTCCCGTGGTGTAGCGGTTAACATGCCTGCCTGTCACGCAGGAGATCGCCGGTTCGATCCCGGTCGGGACCGCCATTTAATTTTAATTTACAAACCGATTCTAGGGATTTATTCCAGAGTCGGTTTTTTTTGTTACTTACAAACAACGACTGAAAATGGAGCATTAAGCATCTATACTTTCCGATGGGCGCCATTTTCGGTACACTATAGCAAAGCAGTGGAAAGGAAAAATCGTATGATTAGGGAAATTGAAGTCAATTCTGTTGCTGAAACAGAGCAGTTAGCGGTAAAGTTGGCTGCACTTCTTTCACCACCGGATGTACTTACTCTGGAGGGTGATCTTGGTGCTGGTAAAACGACGTTTACAAAGGCGCTGGCGAGAGGTTTAGGAGTTACTCGAACGGTTAATAGTCCAACATTTACGATTTTAAAGCAGTATGAAGGGAATTACCCTTTCAATCACTTAGATGTTTACCGTTTGGCTGATAGTGATGAAGATCTTGGTTGGGATGAATTGTTTTACGGGGATGCAATATCCGTTATTGAATGGGCACATTTGATTGAGGAGGATTTGCCCTCGGACCGTTTGGAAATTCGACTCGTTCATGGAGGCGGGAATCAGCGGAAGATTACATTGAAGCCGATAGGTGAACGATATGAAAAGATTTGTGAGGGGATTTTCTTATGATTTGGCTTGGGATAGATACAGCTAATACACCACTTTCAGTTGCGGTTGTGAGGGATGGAGAATTGTTGGTGGAGGAAATATCTGCAATGGCCGTTAACCACTCATTACGCGCAATGCCGGCTATTGAAGAGTTGCTGGCAAAGGCTGGACTTGAACCAGCAAATATTGATGCCATTGCTGTTTCGGAAGGACCGGGTTCTTATACAGGTGTGCGTATAGGTGTGACGATTGCGAAAACATTGGCTTGGACACTTGGCAAACCACTCGTTGGTGTTTCTAGCCTGAAGGTATTGGCTACTAATGCATTATTTTTTACAGGTTTAATTTGTCCAATTGTCGATGCTAGAAGAAATAATGTTTATGCAGGCGCTTATCGCTTGGATGCTGGAAAGCTGATGGAAGTTATAGAGGATGGTCATTATTCTTTAGAAGAATTAATCCAGCAGTTGGAGAAGCAAGAAGGTCCATTGTTATTTGTCGGGAAGGATACGGCTATGCATGAACAGCAGATTGTTAAACGACTTGGTGAACGAGCCGAAATAGCGCCGCTCCATCTCAATTTGCCGCGTGCTTCTTCACTCATTTATATTGCAGCTCAGTCGGCACCAGAAACAGATGTACATGCATTTGTTCCAGAATATCGCCGTATTGCCGAGGCAGAGGCGAATTGGTTGAAAGAGCAGGGGAAGGAAAAAGCCAGTGAGTAAAGATATTCAATATAGAAAAATGACGATAGAAGATATTCCTGCCGTTGTGGAAATTGAGCAAGAGTCTTTTGCGATACCATGGACGATGGAAGTTTTTGAGCATGAGATGACGGGGAATGACTATGCGCATTATGTCGTTGCAGTCGATGGCCAAGAGGTTATTGGTCATTGTGGTATGTGGATTGTATTGGATGAGTGTCATATTACGAATGTAGCTGTACGTCCGCATATGCGGGGCAATGGGATTGGTGAAGCCCTAATGAGGGAAGCAATGACACTTTGCGAACAGATGGAAGTTCGGTTGATGACGCTTGAAGTGCGCTTGACGAATGATACTGCACAAAATTTGTATCGTAAGCTTGGTTTCCAGGATGGTGGAATACGAAAAAACTATTATACAGACGACCATGAAGATGCGCTCGTCATGTGGGTGGAGTTCAAATGATGACAGATAACTATATATTAGGGATTGAAACAAGCTGTGATGAAACAGCTGCTTCCATTGTAAAAAATGGAACGGAGATTATTTCAAATGTTGTTGCTTCCCAAATTGTAAGCCAGAAACGATTTGGTGGTGTTGTGCCTGAAATAGCATCGAGACATCATGTAGAACAGATTACGTTGGTCATTGAAGAAGCGCTTGCGGAAGCTGGATTAGTTCCTGCACAGCTGGATGCAGTTGCTGTAACAGAAGGACCAGGACTAGTAGGGGCATTATTAATCGGTGTCAATGCAGCTAAAGCTTTTGCCTTTGCCAATGGTTTGCCGATTGTTGGTGTTCATCATATTGCGGGTCATATTTACGCGAATGAGTTAATGCAACCAATGGAGTTTCCGTTGCTAGCACTCATCGTTTCTGGAGGGCATACGGAGCTTGTACTAATGGAACGACACGGGTCATTCAAACTTATTGGAGAGACACGAGATGACGCTGCTGGTGAAGCCTACGATAAGGTCGCTCGCGTGCTTGGACTTCCTTATCCTGGTGGACCAGAAATTGACCGATTAGCGGCAGAAAGTGATGCGGAAATATCTTTTCCAAGGGCGTGGCTTGAGTCAGATTCGTATGATTTTAGTTTTAGTGGGCTTAAGTCGTCCGTTATTAATTATAAACATAATCTTGAACAGCGTGGAGAACAGATTAATCCAGCTCATGTTGCAGCTGGCTTTCAGGCGAGTGTCGTTGAGGTGCTGACGACGAAAGCATTAAAGGCAGCGAAGGAGTATGGGGTGAAGCAAGTGATTGCGGCTGGTGGTGTTGCAGCAAACAAAGGCTTGCGTGCATCACTAGAACAGGCATTTAAGCAAGAGGAAATTCCCTTTTATGTCCCACCAATTACTCTTTGTACAGATAATGCAGCCATGATTGCGGCCGCAGGAGCAGCGATGTTTGTAGATGGAATACGTGGAAATCTTTCGATGAATGGCAAGCCAGGTATGCCACTCGCTTCGTGGAATCAATAAATAAATGTAAATACGAAAATTGTCATTAAACAACAATTTTCGTGTTTTTATGTTGGAATAATTTCTGAGTTGTCAAGAGGGAACATTCGTACTTATGCACAATCTGTGGACAAGTTGTGCATAACATATGAAATTGTACATTTCATAACGTTGATGACAGGATAACTTTGTGTATAAAAAATAGAGAACCTGTGGATAATGTGCATAACATTGTTTGTATCCCATTCTATCAACATTTTAATTGTGTATAAGATTGTGGGAAATAATTTCCCGAGAAAAACAATGCTGAAGATTATCTATCATATTCCGACAGCCGAAACGACAACGCACCACATTGAATCGGTGCTATCGATTCGATGTGGTGCGTTAAAATCACTACTCTTTAAGAAAGGGATTCCAATTCTTCTTGAAGGAGCAACCAATCTTCTGATTTGTTATCATGATCCATCTGATGTGCATCGATTTGTGCTTGTAGCTCCATTAGCTTCACGTGATCATCTGCATATTCAGGCGTAACAAGTTCGTCTTGCAGGGATGCTATCGCTTCGTCTAACCCGGATAGCTCCGCTTCAAGCTCTGCAATCGACCTCGTCAGTTTTCTTTCCTGCTTTTTCAGTTCTTTATCTTCTTCGTTCTTTCTGCCTTGTAAAGGTATTGTAGTTGCTTTCGTGAGATTCGCCTCGTCAAGCAACTCTTGCTGTTCCAACTTCTTCTCCACAAAATAATCGTAATCGCCGAGATACTCGACAGCACCTGTTGCACTAATGTCAATGACTTTTGTTGCGATACGGTTAATAAAGTAACGGTCATGTGATACGAAGATGAGTGTACCTGGGAAATCATCCAATGCATTTTCGAGAATTTCTTTGCTGTCTAAGTCCAGATGGTTTGTTGGCTCATCGAGAACGAGTGTATTCGATTTTTCGAGCATTAGCTTAGCAAGTGATAGTCGTGCTTTTTCGCCACCTGATAAGGAAGTGACGGGCTTATCCACATCTTCGCCTGTAAATAAAAAGCGACCTAGCACAGAGCGCACATCTTTTTCATTCATCATCGGCCAATCATTCCATAATTCCTGAAGAACAGTGCTAGTCCCAATTAGTGTAGCTTGTTCCTGATCATAATAACCAAATTGAACGTTTGTCCCATAACGTATCAAGCCTGCAATGGCTTCATTTGTTTTGACGAGTGTTTTCAGCAATGTTGACTTGCCGACGCCATTCGGTCCGATGATAGCAATACGGTCTTGCTTGTAGACACGCAGGTTGATGCCTGTTGATACAGGGGTATCGTTATAGCCAATCGCAACATTGTCGAGCGCTAACACATCATTACCACTCGGGCGGTCAATTGAAAAGCTAAAGCTAGCTGATTTTTCGTCTCCGTCAGGCGAATCCATCCAGTCTGTCCGTTCGAGCTGTTTGCGACGGCTCTTCGCCATTTTAGAAGTCGATGCACGAGCAATGTTGCGCTGGACGAAATCTTCGAGTTTCGCTTTCTCACTCATGTCCTTTTCAAAAAGCTTTTGATCACGTTCGTAATTCTTCGATTTTTCGTCGAGATAAGCACTGTAATTACCTATATACTTCGCCACTTTACGCCTAGAAACTTCATAGACGATTGTCACGATTTCATCCAGGAAATAGCGGTCGTGTGAAACAATTAAAATGGCACCCTCATAAGAAACGAGGTATTTTTCCAGCCAGCCGAGCGTTTCGATATCGAGATGGTTTGTCGGCTCATCAAGGATGAGAAGATCAGGCTTGCTAAGCAGCATTTTCGCAAGTGCTAAGCGTGTCTTTTGGCCTCCAGATAGAAGGCTGACGCTTTTTTCATAATCGTCGGGATAAAAGCGCATACCGTGTAGAACGGAGCGCGTGTCTGACTCATATTGATAGCCACCAGAATCCTTGAACTCGATTTGAAGGGCGTCATACTCTGACATTACCCGTTCATAGTCTGTTGGGTTGTCGTATACAGCCGGGTCAGCCATCTGCACCTCAAGTGTCCGTAGCCGTCTTTCCATATTATGAAGTGGTTCGAAGACGGTCATCATTTCTTGCCAGACAGACAAGGAAGAGTCGATACCACTATGCTGTTCAAGATAACCAATTCTAACGTCTTTCGGGATAATTAAATCGCCTGAGTCTGCTGTCATTTCACCAGCAATTATTTTCAGAAGTGTCGACTTGCCTGCTCCGTTACGTCCAACGAGTGCAACGCGGTCACGGTGTTGGACTTCGAGTCGAATATTTTCTAATATATTGGTTCCTGAGAATGATTTTGTCAGTCCGTTCACTTGTAATACAATCATATCGAACACCTCTATTCTACTTTAGTTTACTGGAATGGCTCGAAGCGTGCAACGGTCGACTTTACAACCTTCTGTATCTACTGTACGATAGAATCGGTTTATGTTTGGCCGCTGTTGTGCCAGGTTGTAATGAATGAGTAGGTTCGGGAGGCTATACAATGATAGAAGAAACGCCAAAAATACCACAGGCGACATCAAAGCGGTTGCCTCTCTATTATAGATTTCTTCAAAACTTCGCAAATTTAGGGAAGAAACGTGTATCTTCAAGTGAATTAAGTGAAGCGATGAAAATTGATGCGGCAACAATCCGGCGAGACTTCTCCCATTTTGGGGCGCTTGGCCGCAAAGGATATGGCTATGATGTGCATTATCTTGTCGAATTTTTCCGTCAGATTCTTGATCAGGATGAAGGAACGGATGTTGCACTCATTGGTGTGGGCAGTTTGGGTAGTGCTTTTTTAAAGTATAATTTTCATAAAAACCATAATACACGTATTGTCGTAGCGTTTGATCCAAAAGCTCCGGCAGGGGGAAAAATGTTGAGTGGCATTCCTGTGTTTCACCCAGATACAATTAGTGAAAAAATTGTTGAACTAGGCATTGATCTTGTCATTCTGACAGTACCATCACGGGTAGCGCAGGATGTTACCGATAAGCTGGTGGAGGCAGGGATTAAAGGGATTTTGAACTTTACACCAGTCCGCTTGACGGCACCTGATGAAGTGCGTGTCCATACGATTGATTTATCTGTAGAGTTACAGACACTCATTTATTTCATGAAAAATGACGTCAAAAATTCACAATTATAATGGCCCAATAATAGTAATACAAGCTGTTTTCGTGTAAAATGGATAGCAGAATGAGGGATGGTTTAGTCCTTCTACTACGAGGGAGGTGTCTGAGATGCCAGGTCCAATGAGTTTAGTCATTATCGCAATTATTGCGTTGCTTGTTTTCGGTCCAAAGAAGTTGCCTGAGATTGGGAAGGCGTTCGGTTCTTCATTGCGTGAATTTAAAAACGCGACGAAAGGTCTCGTAGAAAATGACGACGTAAAGAAAGTAGAAGACAAAAAAGCAGAAGTATTGCAAGTGGAAGTTAAGAAAGAAGAAGTGAAGTAAGTTAGGATGTTTGTCCAATGGCAGAAAAAAACTTAACAATCATTGAACATATAGATGAAATTAGAAAACGGCTGATGGTAATCGTCGTTTTCTTTGTTGTTGCAATAATAGGCGGATTTTTCATCGCCAAGCCAATCATACAATTTTTGCAATTTCAGTTTTTGGAGCATGACGGATTAGTTGATGGTACTACGTTAAATGCATTCAGTGTGCTCGATCCTATTATGATCTACTTGAAAGTGATTATTTTTGTTGCGGTCATTATTGTTTCACCGGTTACTATGTATCAGTTATGGGCGTTCATCTCGCCTGGGTTACATGAAACGGAACGACGTGCAACGTTGAGTTATATCCCGTACACGTTCTTCCTATTTGTCGGGGGGATTTCGTTTGCCTATTTTGTACTATTGCCATATGTGATGAAGTTCATGGTGAATTTATCGTCAGATTTGGGCATTACCCAAACAATTGGCATTAATGAGTATTTCTCATTCTTGTTTCAATTACTCATACCATTCGGTATCGTTTTCCAGTTGCCGATTGTCCTGCTATTTTTAACAAGACTTGGTATTTTGGATCCGGCAACATTGGTGAAAATTCGAAAGTATGCTTATTTCGTACTGTTCGTCATTGCAGCCTTTATTACACCGCCTGATTTGTTTTCTCACTTATTCGTGACCGTTCCATTGTTTGCGCTCTATGAAATCAGTATTTTCATATCCAAATTTGGCTATCGAAAATATTTGAAGGCAGAAAAGCAACGGAAGTCGGATGAAGAGCTGGCAGAGCGAGAGCGACAGTTAGAAGAAGTTCGTGCAGAGCAACAGCGACAAATTGACGAAGTGATGGGTCAACAGGAGCAACAATAAAAAAGTCTTCCAACCGAAAATTTCGGTAAGGAAGATTTTTTTATTGGAAAAAGATGATAATTCCTTGCTTTAAACTTTCTAGCTCTTCGAGATATTTTTGAAGTTTCTCGAGGTTTAGATTGGCAATGACGACGAAGCCATTCATGAGTAGGTGGGCAATCATTGGTGTCAGCAGTCGTTTGGTTCGATAGTACAGATAAGAGAATATGAGTCCGGGCGCCATGTAGACTAAAAGATGCTCAAGCTCGTTATGCACTGCAGCAAAAATCAGGGCACTGGCAATGGCGGCAACCCAGAAATTTGTTTTTTGATAAATTCCACCAAAAAGAATGCGTCTAAACACTATTTCTTCTAGGAATGGTGCAAATAAGACGATTGAAAGAATGATGATAGGGGATACTTTTGCAATGTCACTGAGTATAGCCGTATTATCAGACCCCGGCGTGATGCCAAACAAGCCTTCAATCATACCAGCGAGCATTTGTCCTCCCATAACGAGGAAGAAACCGATGATTCCCCAAAGAATCGCATTGCCGGTTGTAGATTTTTTTCCTTTGAAAATATGGAAGAACTTTTTATTGCGAAAGATGAATGCCAAAAATACAATGGCCGCAAGAGCATTGCTGATGAACAATGCCCAAGCGCTTGCGCGATAGGCAATGTCTTTTTCACTATATTGTTCATTCCAGGGGAAGTAGTCAAACAAACCTTGGCTTAAAAAGATACTACCCATATGCATGGCTGCATATGTTGCTAAGAGCCATAAAGAGATTTTCCAGTTTTTCAACGAACCCACCCTTTCAACTGTGGCTGAGGTTAATTTTAGCTGTTTAAAGCCAGATAAGCAAAGAGAAATGTTTAACTCGAATCAATAGGAAGTGTGAACTCTCGACGCAACTACACTGTAGCGTAATTGAAAGTATTTCGCTTGCAATTAATGCAAATATTCATTATGATAGGAAATGTGTTAGCACTCACATCTACCGAGTGCTAAAAATGTAGAAATTACTTTGAGGAGGTTGTTTTACTTGTTGAAACCATTAGGTGACCGTATCTTAATCGAATTGATCGAGGCAGAAGAAAAAACATCAAGCGGTATTGTAATACCGGATTCCGCGAAAGAGAAACCGCAAGAAGGTAAAGTTATTGCGGCAGGTACTGGACGTGTGCTTGAAAATGGCCAGCGCATCGACCTGGAAGTTAAAGAAGGCGATCGGATCATCTTCTCAAAATATGCTGGTACTGAAGTGAAATATGAAGGTAACGAATATCTGATCCTGCGTGAAAGCGACATTTTAGCGATTATCGGCTAATAAGCTACCAATCGGTTAATTTACAAATACACGAAAATCAGGAGGGAACTTATAAATGGCTAAACAAATTAAATTCAATGAAGACGCACGTAGCGCAATGCTTCGTGGTGTTGATACATTAGCAGATGCTGTAAAAGTAACACTTGGACCTAAAGGACGTAACGTTGTTCTTGAAAAGAAATTCGGTTCACCACTTATTACAAACGATGGTGTGACAATCGCAAAAGAAATCGAATTAGAAGATGCATTTGAAAATATGGGTGCTAAACTCGTAGCAGAAGTCGCTTCGAAAACGAACGAAATCGCAGGTGACGGTACAACAACTGCAACGGTTCTAGCGCAAGCAATGATCCGTGAAGGTTTGAAAAACGTTACAGCTGGCGCAAACCCTGTCGGTATCCGTAAAGGAATCGAAAAAGCGGTTATCGCTGCGATTGAAGGATTACAAGATATTTCCGATGAAATCCAAGGGAAAGAAGAAATTGCGCAAGTTGCGGCTATCTCTTCTGGCGACGAGGAAGTCGGACAATTGATCGCTGAAGCAATGGAGCGTGTTGGTAACGATGGTGTTATCACAATTGAAGAATCGAAAGGCTTCACGACTGAACTAGATGTCGTAGAAGGTATGCAATTCGACCGTGGCTATGCGTCTGCTTATATGGCAACAGATACAGACAAAATGGAAGCAGTTCTCGATAACCCATACATTTTAATTACAGATAAAAAGATTACAAACATCCAGGAAATTCTTCCTGTTCTTGAACAAGTCGTTCAACAAGGTAAACCACTTCTAATGATTGCAGAAGACGTTGAAGGCGAAGCGCTAGCAACACTTGTTGTGAACAAACTTCGTGGTACATTCAATGCTGTTGCAGTAAAAGCTCCAGGCTTCGGTGACCGCCGTAAAGCAATGCTAGAAGACATCGCAGTACTAACAGGTGGTCAAGTCATTACAGAAGATTTAGGCCTTGACCTTAAATCAGCAGATATTACGCAACTTGGACACGCAGCGAAAGTCGTTGTAACGAAAGACAACACGACAATCGTCGAAGGTAGCGGCAACTCTGAAGTGATTGCAGGACGCGTTAACCAAATCCGCGTTCAACTTGAAGAATCTACATCTGAATTCGATAAAGAGAAATTGCAAGAACGTCTTGCGAAATTAGCAGGCGGCGTTGCCGTCATCAAAGTTGGAGCGGCAACTGAAACAGAACTAAAAGAACGTAAACTTCGCATCGAAGACGCATTGAACTCTACACGTGCAGCTGTCGAAGAAGGTATCGTTTCTGGTGGTGGTACGGCACTTGTTAACGTCTACAGCAAAGTAGAAGCGTTACTAGAGTCTGTAGAAGGCGACGTAGCAACAGGCGTGAAAATCGTTCTTCGTGCACTTGAAGAGCCAGTTCGTCAAATCGCTAACAACGCAGGCCTTGAAGGCTCAATCGTTGTTGACCGTCTCAAACGTGAAGAAGTTGGCATTGGCTTCAACGCTGCAGAAGGTACTTGGGTCAACATGATGCAAGCAGGTATCGTCGATCCAACTAAGGTGACACGTTCAGCACTTCAAAACGCAGCATCTGTAGCAGCTATGTTCCTAACGACTGAAGCAGTAGTTGCGGACCTTCCTGAGCCAGCTGGTGCTGGAATGGGTGGAATGCCAGATATGGGTGGCATGGGCGGCATGATGTGATCCGTCATATCTAAGATAAAAAGCGTCAACTCCGATTATAGGAGTTGGTGCTTTTTGATTTTTAAAGCACTAAGCTTTTAGTGACAGAGATCGTAATGTTGATCGCGCCAGATTGTTAAAAACAGCTACTAATAGAGTCCGGTACCGGCTAACTGTAGCAATGTAAGGACTATATATTTTTTACCGAGCTCATAATCATCAAAGTTTTTTTCATGGTAGATGGAACCTCTCTCTCTAAAAAAGGTATACCATTTAGCTTCCTCTTCAAAGTAATGGAAGCCTTCACCCATAGAA
This sequence comes from Sporosarcina sp. FSL K6-2383, assembly GCF_038618305.1. Lineage (NCBI taxonomy): Bacteria > Bacillati > Bacillota > Bacilli > Caryophanales > Caryophanaceae > Sporosarcina > Sporosarcina sp. FSL K6-2383. The sequence goes on along the minus strand of NZ_CP152017.1, from coordinate 3,653,554 downwards.
TCTTTGCTCGTTGAATCACTTTGTGGGATGCCATTGACTTCAGTATATGCATATACTTCCTCTTGGCTAACCGTAAACACTTTGGAGTAATGATGATATCTCATATTTTCAACGCCAAGAGTTTTGCATGCAAAATCGAATGGGTTTCCATAAAGTAGTACCTTTATCTGCGTTTCCTTGTCAACCAAAATACCAACTCCCTATATGGCTTTATATATTAACCTTCTATTTTAATTTAATAACGTTTAAAAATAATGGTAGCATAATATTGTAAACACTGATAGACATTTATTGAACATTAAAGAGCTCCCATTTTAATATGGTGCCTTGTTAAAGGAATACTGGAAGATTGTTCTTAAATCTTAGGTAAGCATACGAATATAAATATTTTAGTATGTTCCTAGAAAAAAGTTTTCATCGACCCCCTCAAAAAAAGAATCCTATACGAATAACTGGTATGTCCAAAAAGGGCAAAAAAAATGTTGAGGTGATTTAAAATGCAAAAGAAGTGGAAACAAACGGGAGCAGCATTGCTAATTGCGGGATTAACAGTAACTGGGACGAGCTATGCATGGGCGGATGAAAAAGCGTCTGAAACACTTGATCTTCGCCAGCTTGGAAAGGGTTCGACTACTGATGTAGCGGACAATTCAACTAAAACTGTGGAATTACCTAAAGTGGAAAGCGAAGATAATGAGGATAAAGCAACAACGGAAGAGGAAAGTGTACTTCCAGAAATTCCAGAAGGGTATACTGCTGGAAATCTTGTTGCACTTGCAAAAGCCTATGAACAGGTCCAAAATCCAACAGCAAAAGCAGCTATTAAACGTAACATGGAGCGTTCCATTGAAAAATGGGAGAATAAGCAGGCAGAAGCAGAAACCGATGAACAGCCGGAGCTTGAAACACCTGAGCAACCTGAAACTGTCGTACCTGAACAGCCAGAGGTGAAAGAAGAAGCAGTTGAGGAAGAAGCGCCAGTAAAAGAAGAAAAGCCAGCTAAAGTGAAACAAGAAAAAGCTCCACAAGCACAATTAAATGCACAGCATAAAGCACAAAGAGAAGAATTGAAAGTAACTCAAAAAGCAGAGCGTGAGGCGTTAAAAGCAGAACGTAAAGCGAATAAAGAACAACAAAAGCAAGTGGGAAAAGAAAAGAAAAACTAATTACTTTCTAGCAAACTTCTTTTCATTTTTCGCTGCACCCATTACAATCAAGAGCAACGCGATTGAATGGGAACGGAGGGGTATGTATGTTTTTGTCTATCATACAAGGAATATTCAATAAGAAGTCTGATACAGCATTGAATGAGCTTGTATTGAAGGCAAAGAGAGGCGATAAGGAGGTTATGGATGACCTTCTTATCGCATTTACTCCGTTCATTAAAAAAACGGCTTCTTTCGTATGCAAACGATTTGTCGATGAGCATGATGACGAATTTAGTATAGCAATGAGTGCTTTTTATGAAGCGATTGTGCAGTTCAATCCCGAAGACAACTCATCGTTGACGACCTTTTCACATTTGATTATGAAGAGGAGATTGATCGATCATTTTCGAAAAGAAGCAGCAAGAAATGGCGCGATTCACTTACTGAAAGGTGAAGATGAAACGGCAGCCTCTGATGCTCAACGTTACGTATTTGATCAAGCATCGATTGTATCCTATTCGAGTGAACAACAAGCAGCAGAACGCCGTGAAGAGATCATGGAATATAACAAACTGTTAAAGGACTTTGGTTTATCTTTTCAAGAGCTTTCCAAGTCATCTCCGAAACATACAGATTCAAGGAAGACAGCCTTTCAGATTGCACAAATCATAGCTGAAACACCGGATTTTTATGCTTATCTTATGGCAAATAAAAGATTGCCGATGAAAGAACTTGAATCGACTGTTGAGGTTTCGAGAAAAACGATAGAACGACATAGAAAATATATAATCGCAGTGACGTTACTACTGAATAGTCATTTTGTGTACATAAAGGAATATATAAAAGGGGAACTAATATGATGCGGACATACAGAGGCGTTGTTTGCGAAAAGAAAAATAAATATACTGTATTCCTAACGGATAAAGGCGATTTTCTACGGGGCATTCCAATTGGTAAAACACCAGATATTGGAGAAGAAGTCGACTTTCATCCTGTTTTTACTCCTGCTCTTTTTGGTATGAAAGTAAAGCCGCGATTCGCTGGAGCAGTGATGATTGCTGCAATGCTTCTACTTGCCATCGTAGCATCTTTATTTCCCATGAATGATAAAGTGATGGCTTATGTTCAATTAGAAAACGGTATGGCATTGGAGTTTGGTGTCAATCAGGCTGGAGAGGTCATTACCTTACGTTATTTGAACGATAAGCCAATTGAACACGAAAAGAAACTTGGCGATTGGAAAGGCCAGCCAATCAGTACAGTATTAGACACAGCTGTAACGGAATTATCAGCAGAAAACAATGTAATAATTACGACAATCTTTCCAAACGCCAAAAATCAACAGAAGGTGCAAGGAATTGTTGAAAGTGCAGTTCGAGAAGTACGAAATGCGAATCAAGAATTGACTATCGAAATTGGCGAAGGTACAGCGGAGGAAAGAGTGAAGGCCAATCAGCATGAAATGTCCATTCACAAATTCAAGGCAAGTCAACAAGGCACTCCGATGAATGAAAAGAAACCATCAACAGAAATCAATGACGATAAAACAAATTCAGGAAATCAGCAAAAAGGTCAAGATGAGCTCAAAAAACCGGATAAGCAATCAGTCCCTTCAGCACCTGCTGACAAGAAAAACAATGGAAATGAAGAACGGAAGGATTCAAATGAGCTTAAAGATCCGAAACTGAAAAAACCTGATACAAAGCCGAAGAATGAGCAGGATGAAAAACTGAAGCATTCTCCAACAGAGAAGGAGAAATTATCTAATCCCGCATCGGAAAATAAAAATTCCAATAACGGAAATCAAAACCCGGCATCTAAGCAGCCTAAGGAAAATCAGAACCCGCAGAAACAAAATGGCTATGGAAATCAAGCGCCTCCAGCTGTTGGAAACAGTGAGAAATAATCCTACTGCTCAAGTTTTTTAGAATCAATCTAAACACTATTTCAGCACTAAGATGGCTTTAATCCTACGAAGAATAAATAAACCTAATTCCATCCAAAGCCAACTATAGAGAAGTGAAAAGATGAAAATAATAAGCAAGACCGCTGGATTGAATGAAGAGGAGACGGTTGGGCCGAAAACAGGAAAGCCGAATACGTACAATGGGGTGCAAATCCCTATACTTAATAGTAAAGCATTCGTTATGATAATTTCCGTGCGCTTACTTAGCAAGTGGAATGACCACCCCAACCCTAATCCAAGCAATCCGGTAGTGAAGGGGAAAATAACTAGCTCACTTGGCTCAATCAATACTAATAAACAGATGGTTACGATATAAGTGAAAATCCCTGAGCGCAGGGCCATCAAGGCGACTAACAATATAGGAGCGGTAGCGAAGGGACTAATGGCGTATCCGATACCAGGTAAAAATCCCCCAGCTGATTGTAAAATCGCTGCAAGCGCTGCCATCAACGCCATAAAAAGCAGCTTTTTTGTAGACGACCAGCTAGTAAGTATTCGATGAATATCCTTTGGATGCGTTGGAATAGATTTCGTAAAAGACATGATCCCACCCCCTCTTCCTTCCCTATAAATCTCCAACTGTTCAATATCACTCAAATCTCAAGCCCTATTCTTATACTATTTTTCAAGAAGTATTCTGTGACTGTTATAGGTAGCGGATAGGTGGGCGTCTGCATAAAGTGATAAGGAATATGGAGAGAGGGGATAGGCGTCTATGTCTGAACAGGGATTTCAGAATCAGGCTCATTCAAATCAACATAAAAATCCACAACGAAAACTAGAACCTAAAGATATCCTGTTGCCACCTGGCTATACGATAGATGTGTTTGCAACGGGGTTAACGACACCTATTAATGTCACTTTTACGAGCAAGGGAGAAATGCTCGTTGCTGATTCGGGAATAACGGATGGGAATGGAAAGGTGTTAAAACTGACGGAGCATGGTTTTATTACAATAGCTGATGGATTCCATCCACCATTAACAGGAATTACTGAATATCAAGGGAATATCTATGTTGCACATCGTCGCTATGTCACAATCATCCAGCCTGATGGATCGAAAAAGGACATTATCGAAGGGCTACCAAGTAATGGCGATCATCATAATAATCGAGTGATATTCGGCCCCGATGGAAAAATGTATTTTGGTCAAGGCACCGCTACTAACAGTGGTGTTGTAGGGAAGGACAATGATTGGGTGAAGGAGCATCCTTTCTTTCATGATTATCCCGGTAGCAGGATTACTCTAAGTGGCCAAAACTTTCAAACATCCGGATTTTTAAAGAGCTTTCAAAATCGAACCGTCACTACCGGTGCATATGTACCTTTTGGAGTCGAAACATACTCGGGGAAAATGGTGGATGGAATCAATCGCGCAAGCGGAAGCATATTACGGGCAAATCCTGATGGATCGGAGCTTGAGCTCGTTGCATGGGGTCTTAGAAATCCTTTTAGATTACGGTTCGATCGATTCAATCGATTGTTTACCGCTAATCATGGGATGGATGTTCGGGGAAGCCGCCCGGTCGCCAACTCTCCAGATGAATTTCAATGGATTCGTCCAGGATTGTGGTATGGATTTCCCGATTTCACCGGAGGGTTACCAGTTACGTTACCCCAGTTCCAACCCGAGGGAAAACCTCAACCAAGCTTTTTGTTAAGGGAACATCCAATGCAACCCCCACATCCGGTTGCCAACTTTCCGGCCCATTCTGCTACGATGGGCTTCAGTTTTAATGACAACCCTTCATTCGCGCCGATTGGGGATGTTTTTATTGCCGAGTTTGGAGCGAATGCACCAGGTACGACAGGAGGGAAACCACTCCCACGTGTCGGCCATCGCGTTTCTCGTATCGACATGCAAACAGGGCAAGTACATGGGTTTGCATTGAATCGATCTGGTCTGCCAGCTTCTGAAACAAATGGGGGCGGATTTGAACGACCTATTGATGCCGTGTTCGACGCAAATGGCACACTTTATGTAGTAGATTTCGGTTTGTTTTCTGGAGCGGCGGCTGTTCCACGTACTGGAGTTATTTGGAAAGTGACGAGGGCATCATAACTTTCGCTGCAGGGCCAGTTACCGAAAGAAGACTTCCTCTTCAATCAAGTAAAGCGTGTAGTCCAGTGAGAAGTGTGAGATGAATTTTGGTTGGTCAACGAGACAAAAAAGTAGCCTCTTTACAGTTTTAATTAGCTGCGAAGAGGCTACTTTTTAGTTTCAAGTGCTGTGTCAAATCATTTAATAGGAACAGCCACCCAATGCCCTTTGGATACCTCCACAAATTCAGAATTCCCCAGTTGGTAGCGATCTTCTGTCGTTTGTTCCTCCATCAGTACTCGCTTTTTCTTCGATTCGATACGGGGATCTGGAATTGGAATGGCGGCCAGTAATGATTTTGTATACGGATGTTGCGGATTGTTGTATAGCTCTTCACTTTCGGCAAGTTCAACAATTTTTCCAGCATACATAACTGCGACTCTGTCACTGATATGTTTGACCATCGACAAATCATGGGCAATGAACAGATAGGTTAACCCCAGACGATGTTGAAGGTCCTCTAGTAATTCTACGATTTGTGACTGGATCGATACGTCGAGTGCTGATAAAGGCTCGTCACAGACGATGAAGTCTGGCTCTACGGCCAATGCACGTGCGATGCCGATTCGTTGGCGCTGTCCGCCTGAAAATTCATGTGGGTACCGCATAGCGTGCGACGGTTCCAAGCCGACCATGACGAGCAATTCCTCTACTCTCTTTTTACGCTCTTCATTATTTTTACTTAAGCGATGAATATCAAGTGCCTGACCGATAATATCGAGTACTTTGAAGCGCGGATTCAAGGATGAATAGGGATCTTGGAAAATCATTTGCATATGGCGCCGCATCGTTTTCATTTCATTTTTTGATAATCGATTGACTGCCATTCCTTGATAAAGTACATCACCATCGGTTGGCTCATGAAGACGTAAAATCGCACGGCCTGTTGTCGATTTTCCTGAACCAGATTCGCCAACGAGTCCCAGTGTTTCACCAGGTCGAATATGAAAGCTGATGCTATCCACAGCCTTCGTCAAGTTTCCTTTTCCGGCATCAAAATACTGCTTTAAGGACTTTACCTCAAGTAAAGGGCTAGCAGGATCTAAGCCTTCTTTAATACGGGGAGGTTTTTTGGTCTTTTTCTTTTCATCTAATCTTGGCAGTGCGTTCAATAGCTTTTTTGTATAAGCATGCTGTGGATTTTCAAAAATTTCATTTGTTGTACCCGTTTCTACAATTTCTCCATCTTTCATAACAGCAACACGATCACACATCCCAGCAACAACACCAAGATCATGCGTAATTAAGATGATGGATGTACCGAAACGTTCTTGCATATCTTTCATTAAATTTAAAATTTGGGCTTGAATCGTTACATCTAGCGCAGTTGTCGGTTCATCAGCAATCAGTAGAGAAGGGCGGCAGGCAAGTGCCATGGCAATCATGACACGTTGGCGCATGCCTCCCGAAAATTCATGAGGGTATTGATTGAACCGAGCTTCGCTATTGTGAATACCGACTACTTTTAGTAAATCTAGCGCTTCCTTTTTAGCTTCTCGCTTTGAAAGGTTTTGGTGCTTCATCAAGCTTTCAGCAATCTGTTTACCAATTTTGATTGTTGGGTTAAGAGATGTCATCGGATCCTGAAAAATCATACTAATATCTCGTCCGCGAATGCTTTCCATCTCTTTTTCCGTTTTTAGCGTAAGGTTCTGACCTTGGAATTCAATTGTGCCTTCTTTCATATAGGAAGGGGGAGATGGTAGAAGACGCATGATAGAGCGGGCCGTTACACTTTTACCACTACCCGACTCACCTACGATTCCTAGTGTCTCTCCCTTTTTAACTTCGAAACTAACACCGCGCACTGCATTGAAATCTTCCTCTTGGGATACAAAGGAGACATGCAAATCGGTAACTTTTAAAACAGTATCCAATGTAGACACCTTCCTGTTGACATATTTAGTAAGAAAAGATAATAGAATTGACAATATTAATCTCTTTACATATAGTATAGTTTACAGGTAGGGATAATGCAATTTAGGGAGGAGGTTTTATTAAATGAAGCAAGTGGTGTCGGATATCCTTCAACAATCCCATCGAAAGATGCAAGGGAGATGGATGTATAAGTATCTGCTTTTACTAGCCGGTATTCCAATTCACTTGATCACTTATTTATTCTACTTATTTAAAAGAAAGGATCACACCTATTTTTCTTCTCTGGCAGAAGTGAGGAGCGAGATGATTGCGGCTGGTTATAAGGAAGAATTACTAGGTTTGTATAAAGAGCAATTGCTAAAGAAACAAGTTTTCTTTAGAGAAGAGGAAAATATAGAGAAAACAAATCAGCAAGCGATTCAACTGGCTGAAGAACAATTTGAAAAGAAGGCTATTGAAAAGACGGATGAGATTACTGGACAAAAAGGGATAGGCAAGCCGAGCTATTCCAGCTATTTTGAGTCGCTATTTGCTCGATCTTCCTTTTTACTAGTTTCTTTTGTTCCTGGTATTTTCATGTATGTTCTTCTTTTTTTGCTCAGTAATCCGTTTGTTAAATATATAGTAGAGCGACTTATACAAAGTATTTTTGTTATTGCGGGTGTTGCTGTTCTTGTGTTTACAATACTATACATATCACCATTTGACCCCGCCTCCAATATTATTGGGGTCTCTGCAACAAAAGAACAAATAGCTTCATTTAATCATTTGTATGGATTGGATTTACCTTACTGGCAGCAATTGTGGAATGCTGTCAAGGGGATTGCAACATTCGATTTGGGTGCATCTTTTGCCGGCAATGAAGATGTAGCAGCAAGCATTGCAAAAAAATTCCCAATCACTTTTACAATTGCGATGTATTCTGTGTTGATGGCAATACTAATCGCCATTCCAGTTGGCATCATTTCCGCGACAAAGCCAAACTCTTTTCTGGATTATACATTTATGTTCATTGCGCTGATAGGCCTATCCATCCCAAACTTTTGGCAAGGACTGATCTTCATCTTGAACTTTTCGATAAAACACCAATGGTTGCCTGCTACGTTTAGCCCAAACAATGCGCTGTCGATGATTATGCCGATTATTGTGCTGGGAACAGGGCTGACGGCATCAGTGGCTAGAATGATGCGCTCTTCTTTATTGGAAATCATTCATGAAGATTACATCATTACTGCCAAAGCTAAGGGGTTAAACAAACATCAAGTGTTATGGAAACATGCGGTGGGAAATGCAATGATTCCAGTTATTACGGTCATTGGACTGTTATTTGGAGGTATGTTGGGCGGAGCGGCAGTCACGGAAAAAGTTTTTAATATTAAAGGAATTGGTAGCTATATCGTTGATAAGCAGTTCATTCCGGATATTCCAGCCATTATGGGTGGGGTTGTTTATATTGCGATTACCATTTCACTGGTCAATTTGCTTATCGATATTTTGTATGCTTTCCTTGATCCACGTATTCGTTCCAAAATGAAACAATCGTAAAGAAGGTGTGAAAATGAAAGCAACATCAACCAGAGGGCATGCTATAAAATTGTCTGGGGAATATTCACAGTCCATTTTCACATGGATTATTACCCTGGCCTTGACGGTAATTTTTCTTTCGAACAGTTTCAATTTTAAAACTGGTGATATAAACAGGAATATGCTTATCCTTTCTATTTCGTATGCTGTGTTCACGCTTATTCAAGTATTCATTACTTGGAGAGTAAAAAGAGATTTAACTAGATACGGTGATATTCAAAAGGCAACAAGACGCCTAGGTTTCATTCAATTATTTAGCTTGTGTACTGGAAATATTTTCACCATTGCATTTGCATTTAGTTTATTGAATAAGAAAAAAACACCGGAGTATACATTTGCCGTTTATATGCTGCTCACGCAGATTTTTGCAATTGCGATATCTGCACTTAATGTATTCAAACCATATGTGTCGGATACATTTTTACCGGCAATGGGTGTTTTAATAGGAATCACAGCTTTTTATGTAGTTACATTGATACTCGTGATCAAATTTGTAGATGATACAACGGCTTCGCCATTGATGTCTTTGATTGCGATTGTCACTATAATTACTGCTTTATCAGGTAATCTTTTTGCACTGATTCTAGGCTATAGTTTGCTACTGAAGTCAAGAAGCCGCGATCAATCAAGGATTATAAAGTGGAATACGATGTGGTTGAAAATTACACGTAACTCCACGGCGGTCATGGGCTTGTTTTTCATAATCCTGCTGCTTACCATTTCAGTCATTAGCAAATTCACCTTTGATTATGATCTTGCAGTGGATAATGATTATGGAAATCTATTGCAGAGCCCGAGCCTTGCCTATCCATTAGGGACTGATAATTTCGGACGAGATTTATTTTCAAGAATCATATTCGGTGCAAGAATATCCTTGCTTGTTGGATTTGCCTCCACCGCCATTCCAGTCATTATCGGAGGATTTTTAGGAGCAATTGCTGGTTATTATAGTAATCGAACGGATAATATCATTATGCGGCTACTGGATATTTTATATGCCATTCCTGGAATCCTATTGGCGATTGCTATTATTGCAGCTTTTGGCGCCAATACAACAAATCTTATTATCGCACTCAGCGTTGGGTCCATCCCGACATATGCTAGAACGATGCGGGCGAATGTATTGATGGTATCGAACTATGACTTTGTCGATTCGGCACGTGCACTTGGGACATCGGATTTTTCGATTATATTTAAACAAATTGTGCCGAATTCACTTGCACCGATGATTGTGAAGTCGACATTGACAATAGGGAGTGCAGTCATTGCGACAAGCAGTTTAAGTTATTTAGGACTTGGCGTAGAGCCACATATTCCGGAGTGGGGGAATATACTAAAGATTGGTAGTACCTATCTTGAATCCCATTCCTATTTGGCTATTTTTCCTGGACTTGCGATTATTGCCCTCGTGCTGTCATTCAACTTTTTGGGAGACGGTTTACGGGATGCATTAGATCCGAAGTTAGATTAAACGAACACAATTGAAGGAGGAAAAAGCATATGAAGAAAATTTTATTTCCAGTCTTACTCGTATTGATATTGGTTTTGGCTGGTTGTGTGCAAACAAAATCAGATGTTAATGAAAAAGATGAACCGGCTAAAGGCGGCGTTAAGGACGATACACAGGTTGTCATTGAAGTTCTTGGTATGAGTTCTAGTGAAGAGGACATGAATATCGTTCGAGATCAATTGACTAAAAGCGGCTTCGACGTAGAATTAAATATCCAGCCTGATTATGGTAGTTTCAAAGCGCAACAAGATGCGGGGAATTATGATGTTGCTGTATCTAGTTGGACGACAGTTACGGGAAATCCTGACTACGCAGTCCGTTCTTTATTCAAAACAGGCGGCGATTATAGTATTCTGGCCGATTCCAAAGTGGATGAACTAGTCGATAAAGCAAGTACAGAAACGCCAGATCAATTTGTAGAGACATATAAGCAACTGGAACAGCAGCTTGTTGCAGAGAAAGCTTATATTGCACCACTTTATAATTCTTTCAAAGCACAAGGGGTTAATAAAGAAGTGCTGAATGTAGATACGGTTCGACTTGCAAAATCACGTGCAATTGCATGGGAAACAATTGACTTTAATGATGCGTCCAAGAGGGAGACAGAGCCTTTAATCACGCAACAAGCATTGGGTTCATTGACGTCGCTTGATCCAGTTAAAGGAAATGACGGATCCATTAATACGTTAAACACCAATTTATATGTTCGACTTGTCAATTTAACGGACGATGATGTTGTCGTTTCAGATGGTTCACTCTCTTATAATCACAGTATTGCTGAAGGAAATTCTGAGTATTACTTCATTCTTCGAGATGATATCAACTTTGCAGCAGTTTCAGATGGGAAAGCTGTAGATACAGGAGAGCGTGTAGGGGCAGATGATGTGATTTTCTCATTGAACCGGGCGAAAGACAAAGACTCCGTTCCTGATCACCGGACATATAGTTTGCATGAGCATATTAAAGACGCGGAAGTTGTAACAGATCTTGCTGTTCTCGATCAAGTCCAACAATCAGATGGTAGTGGGACGGTTAAAGAGGCGCTTGAAGAAGGCCTAGATGTAAAAATTTCAGAACTTGTTGAAGATAAAACACAGGCAAATAGTGAAGAAGGAAAATACCAAGTTATCAAAATGACAACGACTGAACCTTTCCCACAAGTATTGAATTATTTGGCGCATCAATCTGCGGGAATTGTTTCGAAAATACAAGTTGAGAGTATTAATACCTATGATGTTGCAGCATTTGACGTGAACAAAGATATCCCATACGGTGATCAAAATACCGTTACGGAAGGTGCAAGCTATAACAATACGTTGTATGCAAGTGGTCCTTACATTTTGGTGAAAAAGAATGACTACGAAGCTGATTTCGTGAAAAATCCAGGGTACCGACCTGGAACTGATTTTGAACCACTCATTTCAAATGTCGTTGTGCGTTTCATCGCAGATGCAGATAGTTCATTATCTGCATTACGAAATGGCGAAATTCACTTATTCAATGGCGTACCGGAAACAAAGTATGAACTGGTTGAGAATGATGAGAAGCTGTTCTTGCAAAAGAATGACAGCAATGCTGTATCATACTTGCTTTTCAACACCGCAGATCGTGAAGTTGCGACAAGCGATGATTTAAGAAAAGCAGTGCTCTATTCAATCAATCAAGATGAATTCTTAAGCTATTACCAAGGGAATAAGAAAAAAGCATTTTCTACAGTAAGCCCACTTGTGAATACAGGTAATGAGCTTGTCGCGGATGCTGCAAAAGCAAAAGAGTTTTTAGAGAAATACAAGGCAACTAAATAAATAAAAGTGAAAGAGCATCCCGTTTATGAGGATGCTCTTTCTTTGTACTGGCGATATGCTTGGATGAGTGATGTACTAGACGCGACCTACTTATAATTTTTATCACGTCTGCTTATTAACCATTTACTTATAATTAAAACTAGAAAGCAAGAATCAGAAAACTTCCTGTTGACTTGGGCATTTCCGGCTTACTTTCGGCAATGGATGGACGATAAAATAACCGTAGGAATCATGTTTCCAGCAATGACTCCGTCATTACCGGAAACGCAGTTATCGATTATCCTATTGTGCATCATTGCCTGTCGCAAACCTCCAATGCTCAAATGAATAATATAGGTACTTGGAAAGAAAAGAAAAGAAAAGAATAGATGACATTGTAAAAGTATGTAAGTTCCAGAAGATACAATTTCGGGAACTATTGGACATTGAATAAAGTCTTTACTTTTGGCTGTTTTCGTAAAGTATATTGCTATTGGATATTATTATTTTTGATTTTCAGGAACGGTTGTTCTATAATGTGATTAAGTATAATTGGAGGTGATTCTATTGAGACCTAATCTAACGAAAGATATTAGTTTCCAGAGTTTTAAAGATTTCTATTGGTTAAAAGAAGAATTGCAAGCATTTTGCAGAGAAAGCGGAATTAGTTCTTCTGGCTCGAAAATAGAGATTTCAGATAGGATTGAGACATTTCTTCAAACAGGAGAGATAAAAAAAACTATCAGAAAATCAAGTATAAACAAGAAAATAAAACCACAAGTTGATTTAAGTCTCGATACAGTTATTACTGAAAACCATCGTTGTAGTCAAGATGTAAGAGCCTTTTTCAAGGCGACTATTCCCAAATTTCATTTTTCAACGTATATCCAAAACTACTTTAAAAGTAACGTAGGAAAAACGTATCGTGATGTTGTAAATGCTTGGTATGAGGAAGAAGAACGAAAGAAAGACCCCACATTCAAGAAAAAGATTGCACCTCAATTTGAATACAATCAATTCACTCGTGACTTTTTTGCTGACCCGAAGAATCAAGGTAAAACTCGTGCAGAAGCAATTGAAGCCTGGAATAAAATCAAGAAACTTCCTGGAAGCAACAAATATGACCCTAATAATTAACCTTTAAGGACATCTTAACATTTCTACTGTATAGTAATTTGACTTTCGACAAGCAGAAACAAGCATTTGTTTGACTCGTTCATCAAATGCTATTTGTTTGTCTATTTCAAGCCAACGGAACCAGTAAAGGTAGTTGTCAAGGTACTTAGTGGCAACTCCTTGAAAACGTACCATCCAAGCCTTTAAACGATTGTGGAAGTTGTTGACGTGTTGGATGTGATAGATACCCTTCTTAACACGCTGTTTTTGACGTTCATTTACCGTTTCGTGCTTGAGTCCCTTTATTTTGGCGAACTTCTTGTAGTTCGTGGCTGTATCTGTACATAGCAAAGCAGATGGGTGAATGTATTCACCTATCACCGTGTCAATTTCTTCGGCTTTGGGGCGACCTCTTCCCGCAATACGAGCAATCACACTTCCATTTCGGTCTTGTGCGACCACAACGGCAATTTTGAGGTTGGATATCCCACGCTTTTCGTCTTTCTCCCCACGTTTTTTCGCTTTTCTGTGAGTGATTTCCTTTCCTTTCATGGACTCACGAAAGAAGGTTTCATCACTTTCAACGATACCTTGTAGTTGATTAAAGCCTTGGCTTCCTAATGCATTCAGGATTTTATGTCTCCAGTAAAAAGCCGTAGATATATGGATTTGTAGGCGTTTGGCGATTTTCGGCAGTGTATAGCCTTCAACCATCAGTTCAATGTATTTGACCCACTTCTCGGGGTAATGTGAGCCTGAAAATGGCGTGTTTGTCATATCGTTAAAAGATTTATCGCAATCACTACACAGGTACCGTTGTCTTGAGCGATATTTGCCATTACGTTTGACTGATTTACTCCCACAATGAACGCAACCCAAACCAGAAGCAAAGCATGCTTCACGAATGCTTTTGAGTAGTGATGTGATTTTATCGGGGTCATCTGGAAATAAGTCTTGTTTCATTGCTTTAAACAATGCCAATTGCTCTGATTTGGTTAAATCGCTGAAGTCTTCATATACATCTGTCCACATACTTGAACGCCTTCTTAACCGTATTGTATCAACATTTTAACAGTCTGGTCAAAAAAGCAACAATCTATACGAAAACAGCCTTACTTTTTCATGTTGCGAAACACTTTAGAAGAAAATGATAGGGTTTAAAATAATAATGGTAGAAATGATGAAGATAGCTTCTGCCGCCAAAATTGTATCTTTGGCGGCCCTCTCTAGTTAAGAAGCCCTCTATTCCCTCGTCCTAAAAAATATTAGCACTTCGTGTATCTACGTTTTTGGAGAGCGACGGATGAACTACCATCATACGATTGCCGAAAATAATGTATGGGGATGCGGCGAAGTCGCATCCCCATACATGAAAATAGCACGGTTATTGTATAGAAGTTGTTTCATCCAAAGCGAACTAAAAAGCGATTGAACTTAGATTGCACATTATTTGATTAAGTTTGGTTAATCAACAGACATTAATTTTTATATTCCATTTGTAACTTTTTTGGTGAAAGATTGTATTCCTTTTTGAAGAGCCTATAGAAACTTGAATAATCTAGAAAACCGCATTTCAAGGCTACTTCCTCAATGGGGAGCTGATTTTGTTTAATCATCGTTACAGCAAAGGATAGACGCTTCAGTGATACATAACGGTAAAAGGGGAGGTTCATGTTCTTTTTAAAGTAATGAGAGAAATAGTATTTATTCAAATGAAAATGAGTAGATACTTTGTCTAAGCTTAAATCCGGTTCAGTCAAATGTAATTCAATATATTCTAGTATAGATACGAATCGTTGGTCTAGTTTATTGTTGTTGCTAAGGTTGGGCATACTACTTGTGGGATCAAAGAGTATTTGAAGAGCCTGAAACAACTGATAATTTATGGTGAAAGGAAAGTTTTCTTCTTCATTTATAATTTTATGATTTATTTCATTGAGTAGAAAATGTACGTCTTGGAGTTTTTTTTCATGCAGATGCAATACGTGCGAGCTTTGTGTCTTTTGATTAACAATATTTTCTTTCATAGATGGTGAGCTGGATAGAAAGTCGTCCATTAACTGCTCGCTCACGCTAACAATTATGCGTTCGTAACTATCCATATGCTTAACAGTAGCTTTGTGTACAGCGTAAGGAGGGATGACCACAACGTCTCCTCGCCGCAAGGAATATGTCTTCCCTTCACAAAAGAATTTACACTCGCCATTTAAAAAGACAAGAACCTCCAAAACATCATGCCTGTGCAATTGGAATAAAGACTCCCATTGGGAAAAGTCCTCAGATGATTCGTTAAATTTTTTGAACCAACCTTGGGAATGATTTTTTTTACTAAAGTAATTTATTTCAAACCCTTTATTGACGACTGGAATTAAATCAGATTGCTTCATATGACACCATCTCCTACACAGCAACATTTACAATATTTTAAGCAATAAACGCTATATATTTTTAATTTTTTGCTGTTATTCTTATAGTATAAAAGAAAGCGTTATCAAATTCAATGCGCATAGAGCAAGGGAATAACTAGGGCAAGACTATACTGAGGAGGCGTTAAAATGGGAATGAACCATAAACAACCCAATCTAGAGGTCAGAGTCAAGAACATCATTGAAGTGGATGGATTAAAATTTAAAGACTTGAATAATAGCGGGAAGCTAGAACCTTATAAGGATTGGCGTTTGAGCCCGAAAGAGCGTGCAGAAAACTTAGTGTCATTGATGAACATCGACGAGAAGGTTGGGATGATGCTCATTAATTCACGTAAGATGGGACTTGCTCAGGAAGATAAGGAGAAGACCAGTCATGATGGTGTGTTGGATGATGCTGTTGTAGAAAAGGGCGAAAATATATTCGCTGCATCCAAAATTTATGGCTCCACACATACGATTGCGAAAAGAAATTTAAGGCACTTCATTTTAAGAGATAACTTTAGTCCAGCTGAAATGGCGGAGTGGGTTAATAAAATGAATGAAGTTGCTGAGGGAACGCGTTTAGGTATCCCAGTTATCATAGCGTCTAATTCAAGAAATGAAAATGCTGAACCTATTTTTGGAATGAATGATGCGGGTGGTATTTTTTCTACATGGCCTGGAACTTTAGGACTTGCAGCGGCAGCACAAGGAGATATTAAAGACGGTGGAGACGCATCGTTGATTAGCGAATTTGCTAAAATTGCTCATGCAGAATGGAATGCTACGGGGATAAGAAAAGGGTATATGTATATGGCGGATACCGTTACAGATCCAAGATGGCAGCGGACATACGGTACGTTTGGAGAAGATCCAGAATTTATTTCTGACGCGATTGGTCGCCTTGTTGTAGGTTTCCAAGGTGAAGAGTTAGGAAGAGATAGTATTGCGATGACAACGAAGCATTTCCCGGGTGGTGGAGCTAGGGAAAATGGATTTGATCCCCATTATGTAGAAGGAAAGTGGAACCTGTACCCGACTCCAGGAAGCCTAGAAAAGTATCATTTGCCGCCGTTTAGAGCAGCAATAAAATATGGTACATCGTCAATCATGCCGTATTATTCTATCCCAAGTATTAAGAAAAGTGTCGTCCAAGAGTTCGAAGGTGAAGATATTCCGTTCGAAGAGGTAGGCTTCACATTTAATCATTATTTCATTACCCATATTCTAAGAGATAAACTTGGATTTAAAGGCTATATAAATAGTGATAGTGGTATCGTCAATAAGATGAGCTGGGGTGTTGAAGAACTGAGCGAGGCGGAACGTTTTGCTAAAGCTGTCAACGCTGGAACAGATATCGTTGCGGATACAGGAGATATCGAAAATCTTAAATTAGCCGTTAGCAAAGGCTGGATTAGTGAAAAACGGATTAATGAAGCGAATGTCCGACTCCTTACGGAAATGTTCACGCTAGGTCTTTTTGATGATCGTACGTATAATTCACCAGAATCGGCGACAGCTGTCGTTAGTAACAAAGCGAATTGGGATGCAGCTTATGAGGGACATAAAAAATCTGTTACCGTCCTTAAAAATCAACAGCAGACATTGCCTTTAACAGCTGAAAAGCTGGCGAATAAAAAGGTTTACGTGGAAGTATTGCATAAGGATACGACACGAGCAACTGCTTACACTGAAAAGGCAAGAAAAGAATGTTTAGAGCTTGGGCAATTTACGTTGACTGATAACTATGTAGAAGCTGACGTCGCGATCATGTTCATACATCCAAAGTCCGGATCCTATTTTGATGCAACACTAGGATTATTAGAACTTGATATTTGTGAAGATAAAGTAGTATCAGGTTTGGATGGTTCATTGTATCAAGAAACAACTCTAACGGGCATGGATCATCTACAAGAGGTGGCAGACAATATTCATAGCCGTGGTGGAAAAGTAGTCATTAGTGTGAATGTGACATTGCCATGGTTACTAGGAAATGTTGAACCATTGGCGGACGCATTAATCGTTGGATATGATACCTTCTACAATGCACAGTTTGAAGTGATCGCAGGAAATAGTAATCCTGCAGGCGTTCTACCATTGACATTGCCTGCAAGCGATCAAGTCATTGCTGTTTATCAGAATGGTGAGTGTGTATCGAGAAATGATGTACCGGGCTATGACAAGGACAAGTATATGCCTGAAGGCCTCAGCTATGCCTATAAGGATAGCGATGGCAATGTCTACAAACTTGGTCATGGACTACGTTATTAAAAGCTGAAAAAAGAAGCCATTCGACAGTTCAATTAACTGCGAAAAGGCTTCTTTTTTCGTGATTTTATCTAAGATATGCATGAATTATTTGCCACGCTGGACTTGACAATTTAGCTAAAAATATTAATATCATGTTTCTCGTATTTATCAAGCAGTTGTTGGCTAATATTGGAGTCTGTAATAATACCATCCACACTTTGTAAGTTCCCGATATTCAACATAGCAATGGAATCAAATTTCGTATGATCAGCTACAACAAATACTTTATTGGCATTTCGAAGCATAGCCATTTTTACCTCATATTCGCCATACCCATAATCTGTTAATCCTTTTTCTAACGATAGTCCACTAACGCTCATAAAAAAAATATCAATATTAAACTTTTTAATATAGGTAACACAGGAATCGCCTACTATACATAGCTCTGAATTTCTAATTTTACCGCTAGGGAAATAAATACTAAAGTTAGGATTTTCACTTAAAATGGTTGCGATAATAATTGAGTTTGTAATAACGGATAATGAATTAAAACTATGTACGAGTTCTTTCGCAATTTCTGTATTTGTTGTACTGACATCTAAAGATACAAAACTTCCTTCTTTGACAAATTGAGTTGCATGCTTCGCAATCATCTTTTTCTCTGCAATGTTAATAGATTCTCGTACTGTGAAATTCGTTTCTTGTATATTATTATTCTTTAAAACAGCTCCGCCGTGGACACGTTCAATTTCTCCTAGCTGTTCTAGATATTCTAGATCTCTTCGAATTGTCTCCTGTGTAACATTTAACAAACCGCTTAATGACACCACTTTCACAGATTTATACTTAGTTAAATAAGTCATTATATAGTTATAACGATCATTTTTTAACATATAATCCCTCAATTCTTAGAAGATAGATCCGCCTATTGGAAAAGGAAATAGTAGGATGCTGTTACCTATAACTATAAACAACTTTCAAAAAAATAAAAGGTTAAGAAATAGAATGACATATTCTTTTCAAAACACATTAAAGTGTTTCGAAAGGATAGCCGAAGGGGTTTCGTGGAATATATAGTGTCGAAATAACACAACAATTTACATTAGTTTTACACTATTCTTTATTTATATTTACAATTGTTGTGTATTGTTTGATTTGAGAG
The DNA here is from genome assembly GCF_038618305.1 of Sporosarcina sp. FSL K6-2383. Taxonomy (NCBI): domain Bacteria; kingdom Bacillati; phylum Bacillota; class Bacilli; order Caryophanales; family Caryophanaceae; genus Sporosarcina; species Sporosarcina sp. FSL K6-2383. Next base: position 3,634,647 of record NZ_CP152017.1, on the reverse strand, counting down.
GATTATCAAAGAAAATCAAATTAAAGCAAAAGAAGGTGCAGGAAAATAGTGAAAAAAATTTCGATGAGAAATATCAGTAAACAATATGACAACAGTCAAGAAATGATCCTTGAAAATTTCAACCTGGATATCTTTGAGAAAGAATTCATAGTCTTAGTCGGTCCATCAGGTTGTGGAAAATCAACAACTTTACGCATGATTGCTGGTTTGGAAGGCATCACAGCTGGAGAGCTTTCGATAAATGGACAGATCATGAATGATGTCCCTCCCAAAAATCGAGGCATCGCAATGGTATTTCAAAACTATGCACTTTTCCCGCACTTAAATGTATTTGATAATATTGCATTCGGATTGAAAATTAGAAAAGAAAATAAAAAGGTCATAAAAGAACGTGTAGAGGAAACTGCACAGAAGTTAGGACTCACCGCCTATTTAAAACGTAAGCCGAAAGATTTATCTGGAGGACAGCGTCAGCGTGTTGCATTAGGTAGGGCAATCGTGCGTAATACTGATATCTTTTTAATGGATGAGCCGCTATCAAATTTAGACGCCAAGCTTCGTATTCAAATGCGTGAAGAGATTATTCAATTACATAACCAGCTGGGAACAACGACTGTCTATGTGACACATGATCAAACCGAGGCAATGACAATGGCATCCCGTATTGTTGTGTTAAAAGATGGTGAGATCCAGCAAGTCGGTACACCAGATGAAATTTATATGCATCCCGCTAATATGTTTGTGGCGAGTTTTATTGGTTCGCCGACCATTAACTTTTTAACGGTGAATGCAACTAAAACTGAACTCAAAATCGATAATGAGAAAATTATTGATTTACTGTTAGAAAAAGAGAGTCTTGGTGAAGTAATAGCGGGGATTCGACCAGAGGATATCGAGGTGACAGATGATCCCACTGCTATTAAATTGACCATTCATCGTGTTGAAATGATGGGGGCAGATAAATTTGTATACGGAGAAATATATGGTCAAAAGCTAACCGTCCGTGTGCAGAACGAATTAACTATTCAAGAGCAGCATTTGCTGATTAAATTCAGCCCACATAAAGTACATCTGTTTGATAAAAAAACGGGGAAATCGATCATTAAAGATATGGTGGTGGCTTACTAGTGGAGTTAATAAGACGTTATGGATTATTACTGTTTTTTGTAGGCATTCCGCTAATTCCATTGCTCGCATTTTGGTTTATCCCAATGTTTGTATCCCTTTGGTTGAGTACGACGGATTGGGATTATATTAGTCCAGAATATAGCCACGTTATGCTAGAGAACTATCAAACGATACTAACAAGTGATAATTTCTATGCAGCACTAAAAAATACTGCTTTTTTCAGTGTGATGACAGTTATACCGACGATTATCTTTGGTCTATTATTTGCTAGTTTGTTGAAAAATGTTATGAAGGGCTCCACGTTACTGAAATCTTTACTCTTCTCACCGTGGATTACACCGATGGTTGCCATGTCGATTGTTTGGACATGGATTTTTCAACCGGATGTCGGCTTGTTAAACCAGCTATTGGGTTTACTCCATTTACCACAGCCATCATGGCTAACAGATTCTGATACTGCCATGTGGTCAATTATTATCGTATCTATTTGGAAAAATGCGGGCTGGGCAATGATTTTCTATGCAGATGCATTATCAAAAATTCCTGGTGAATTATATGAGGTAGGGGATATTGAAGGGACATCTTGGTGGCAAAATAGTCGATTCATTACAATCCCATTAGTTTCGCCTACTACTTTGTTTTTAATTATTATCTCTCTAATTGATGCCATTCAGGCCTACGATCAAATACAGGTTATGACGCAGGGAGGGCCAGCCGGTAGTACGCGGACGCTATTATATTTATACTACCAGATGGCATTTGAGCAGTTTAATATGGGGCAGGCTACAGCGCTGTCAACGCTAATCGTGTTATTAACGGGTGTACTTGCTTTTCTCTTATTCTACACATCGAAAAAATGGGTCCATTATTAAGGGAAGGGGGACGTAGAAAATGCATGAAATGCTTCACACATCCAAATCTTTTTTTCGCTACACCTTCCTAATAATTCTTAGTCTGATCATGGTATTCCCGCTTATTTGGATGATGTTAAGTTCTCTAAAAACTACAGAAGAAATATTTTCAGTACCCTTAACACTTTTTCCGGAAACGCTGCAATGGAGTAACTTTGCAGGCGCACTAGAGCTAGCGCCATTTTGGCTATATATGTTCAATAGTGCTATTACTTCGGTTTGTATTGTTGTCCTTCAAGTGATTCTATCGAGCATGATTGCTTATGCACTGACACAGCTAAAGTTTAGAGGGAAATCACTGTTATTCAATTCGATACTAATTACGTATATGCTACCGGCCGCAGCTACTTATGTACCGAGTTATATATTGCTCTCCAAAATGGGGTTACTAGATTCTTTGACCGGTATTGTGATATCCAACGTTGCAAGTGTCTTTACTATTTTCTTGCTGCGTCAAGCCTTTCTACAAGTACCAAAGGAAATGATTGAAGCTGCTCGATCCGAAGGTGCTAATGATTTTACTGTTTTGCTGAAGGTTATGATTCCGATGTGTAAATCGACTATTTTTATTGCGAGCTTAATTAGCTTTGTGTCGATGTATAACAATTATTTATGGCCTTCTTTAATTGTTAAAAGCCAGGAAAAGTATTTGATTACAGTTGGACTTAACCGATTTTTCACGAATGTAGGATCATTTGCCGATACTTGGCCTTTAATCATGGCGGCGAATGTGTTAACTGTTGTACCTCTTTTACTATTGTTTGTTTTGTTAAATAAGTGGTTTATTAAAGGGATTAGTGACAATGGCTTAAAAGGATAAATAAAAAATGAGGAGTGGTTGAAATGAAGAAGAATCTTTTATTTGTGTTTATCGTGTCGGCAATGATGATATTAGCAGCGTGTACAAGTGAAGCAGGCGAAAGTAGTACGGGCACAGAATCTACAGGTCCCGTTACAATTGAGTTTTGGTATGGTCTTGGTAGTGAAGCGGATATAAAAATGAAAGAAATTATCAAAGGTTTCAATGATTCGCAGGATGAAGTAATTGTTGAAGCGATTCCTCAGGCAAGCTATTCCGAAACTTACCAGAAGTTGCAAGCGGCGATTGCTGCGAAGGACGCACCGGGTTTATTCATCACAGAATCTAGTTCACTTGTAGATTTAGCGAGTAAATCGGCTTTAGCACCATTAAATAAGTATGCAGGTGAAGATAGTATCTACGATAAAGAGGATTTCCTAGATGTATTTATTGACGCAGCCTATGTTGGCGACGAATTATATGCATTACCAGCTTACGGGACAACGCAAGTCATGTATTTCCGAAAAGACATTTATGAGCAAGCAGGAATTGATCCGAAAGAAGCCTTTTCATCTTGGGAAAATGTAGCTGAAACGTCTAAAATGCTACAGGAACAAGGTGTAGTGGAATACGGTCATTTGCCGATGTGGGGGAGCGGAAACTTAATCGATATTGCACTAAGTAATGGTGGAGAAACAATCAGTGAAGATGGTCAGGAAGTATTAATCGATAGCAAGGCTTGGATGGATTCTTGGGAATTTATGCGTAAGCAAATTCACGATGACAAAACGATGAAAGTCAATTCTGGTGGACAGGGCTGGGAATACTGGTATAAAACAATCGATGAAGTATTGGCTGGGAAAGCAGCTGGATACACGGGTTCATCAGGAGATAAAGGGGATCTTGACTTCACAGTTATTGACTCGATTCCACAACCAGGTTTGAATGGTAATGCAGCAGCTCCTATTGTAGGTGCATTGTTTATGGCTGTGCCAGCCATTAATAGTGATGAAGAAATTGCAGCTGCCTATAAATTTATGAGTTATTTCTCAAGTGCAGAGGTGAATGTGGAGTGGGCGGAGCATATCGGCTATATTCCGGTGCGTGAATCTGCAATGGAAGTGCCAGAATATGCAGCATTCATCGAAGCAAATCCTTATGCAGGAATTCCATATAAACAAGCATTGACGGGTTCACCAGATTTTGTAGATCCAACTGGTGGGAAAATTTTCGATGCCATCTCTATTGCGGCAGATAAAGTAGAATTGCAAAATGTTTCCGTAGAGGAAGCGTTGAAAGAAGCGAAAAAGGTAGCGCAGGAAGCATTGGACAACCACAATAATCAATAAATCAGATGAGGTGAGTGCATGATTCAAGATACGGTCAAAATAGAGCTGCTGGATGATTCCAGCGCAAAGATACTGAATAAGAAGTTTACAATGGATGTTGCAGAACATGTCCAATCGATTAGTTTGCAACTCCACCATACTCAAAGTATTTGGGGTACTTATTTGGTATATGATTCGATCGGACAATTACGCGCGCAATATTTAACAGGGAAAACACCGCAGCCAGTCATGATTCATGAACAACCAAAGGACACAAGTCCATATACAATCGGAGGCTCCATTGCAGCGGGAACATGGACAATTGACTTCATTGCTGTAGTGAAGCAACAAGAAGAGATGGGAAAACCATTTTTAGAAGTACAATTTAATGGTGAAAGCAACGCCCATTCGGAAGATGAGTTATATTGGAATCAATTAGATGAAGGTACTCTTTTACTAGCTACTACTAGCTCTGAGCAAGTGATAAAGCCTGAAACAAGATGGTATAAGGGCGACCTTCATACGCACACAATCTATTCAGATGGACAAATGACAAGAGAAGAGAATATGGTAAGTGCAAAAAATCGGCAATTGGATTTTTTTGTGGCAACCGATCATAATATTGTGCCAACCTCTTGGGTAAATGATTCGTCCATACTGGTATTGCCCGGGATAGAAGTGACAGCGCCACTCGGTCATTTCAATATAGTAAATACGAATACATCTCCTTTTGTTAAAAATCGACTAGAAGATATGTTAACTGAGCAAGGCATGAACAAAATTATTAACGGTCATTATGGAAATGCGCTTATTTCGATTAACCACCCATTCTTAACCGAATGGAAATGGCTGTTGAAAGATACACCGTTGCATAAAGTGGACACGCTTGAAATTTGGAATGATCCGACCTATGCGGATAACCCACAGGCAACGGAATGGGCATTGACTGCTTGGGATATCTTATTAAAGGATGGTCATAAAATTACTGGAGTGGGTGGATCGGACTCCCACTTGAAACCGGATGAAAGATATGAGGGGAGTGAAGAAGCTTCTCTCATCGGAGACCCGGGAACATTTGTTTATTGTGAAGGGCTGTCGATTCATAATCTTATGAAGGCCTTGAAAAAAGGACATGTTTTCGTTTCAAGAGGTGAACAGATCAATTTCCAACTTGACAGATTCATAGCTGGCGACCAATGCAATCTACGAACAGGTAAAATAGAAGCCAAAGTTCAGTCGCATGAGCCTGTTGAAATCGAGTGGATTGTCGATGGTAGAATGGTATCGAAAGAGTCAGGCAATCAGTCTAGCTTCGGATTTGATTGGGACGAAAATACTTATCATTATATTCGAGTAAATGTCAGAAAAGAGGATGGCACACTTTATGGCTTTACAAATCCCATTTATTTTAATGATAAGCGTCCATCGCTTCATACATGGGGGCAGCTGCTAGAGCTTATGAAGGTATATGTAAATGATTAAGGGTATTTTGTTTGATAAAGACGGTACATTAATCGAATTTAATAGTTTATGGATTGATTCAACTTACGAATTTTTAAAGAATATTACGGAAATCTACAATCAAGAAAGTAAACTTGAAGAACTAGCATTCAAGGTTGGACTTGAAGGGAAAACGGTTCGTGAAGACAGTGCACTTGCTGGAAAAACATCAGCAGATTTAGCCCGAATTATTAGCAATACATTAGCAGTAGATTTTGACTGGATTTTAAAAGAACTGAATGATTTTTACTATCGGAAAATTAAAGAGAACCCTGAGAAAATCAAACCTGTTTGTGACTTGACGGAGTTATTTGCACAGTTAAAATCAAGTGGTCTAAAGATTGGGATTGTGACAGCTGATAATTACGATGTTACACAGTACATATTGGAGGTTCTTCAGCTGTTGGAATACGTGGATTTTATCGCGACAGCTGATCTGTACGAGCGAAAGCCGAATGTAGAAGCATTGCAGGTGTTTTGTAACCAATATGACATCGAATTAGATGAAGTGATCCATGTCGGTGATACTTCTATCGATATGGAGTTCTCTAAGCATTGTTTATATGGTGTCGGTGTGTTAACAGGTATCGGCTCTGCATCGCTACTATCAACCTATACGCCGTATGTGTTAAATAACGTTGCGGAATTAGTTAATCAAGATGGGAAAGTAACCTTCCCGGCGTAAGAAAAATGAGGCTGTTGAACCTGACTGGGTTTAGCAGCTTTCATTTTCAATCAATCATGCCTCGGCGTGATTGCGTCCAGATTTTGAATTGCGCTTGAGAGCTACAGGATGTAGGTCATGCAACCGTTGCCGCAGGACGCGGCGGTCTTAGGTTGCCTTCCTTAACTCCCTTCAAAATCTGTGACATCCGCCGGAGGCTTAACTTAATTCAGCTGGGGTTTGGAACCCCCACTGAATTGCAGGCATTTTAGTATTCACCCTGCCACTTATAGGAGTAGAGGACTTCTGTAGCTGACGCTTCGCTTTCAGTACAAATACATTTGCTGAATTAAGTTAAGATAGTGAGGAATTGTCTATGTATGGTATCTTTTTCATTTTTTTAATAGCAATCATTTTTGAAGTAATGGGGACAACGCTTTTAAATCCGGCATTGCATATGGGTAAAGGTAAACGAATGGTGGGTATTGGTATATTTTTTACGCTTTCATTTTATTTATTGGCAACTGTCATGAAAACCCTTCCGATAGGTATTGTTTATGCGACTTGGAGCGGTGTGGGGACAGTCTTCGTCATTCTCATTGGAATGGTGTTGTTTAAAGAAAAACTGTCAAAGAAAAAGGGAATCGGCTTAGCAATGACAGTCGCGGGTCTTACGATGATCAATTTATGATGTGTAGGTGAAGAAGGTGACAGGTACCTATTTTTTATGGATAGCAATTGCCTTAGAAGTAATGGGGGCGATGATGCTAAAATTATCAAACGGCTTTCAGAACTTCTTGCCGACCTTATTTATCTTTGTTTTCTACGCAAGTTCGTATTATGTTTTTAGCAAAGCATTGAAAACAATAAGTTTATCAATAGGGTATGCTATTTGGTCGGGGGCAGGCATTTTTTTAATTACACTTATAGGTGCATTCTATTGGGAAGAGTCGATAAAATGGAATACCATGTTTGGCATGATTTTGATTGTTGGAGGAATAGGTTTATTAAATAGTCATGATAAAGAGAAGTATTTGTCAGAAGCCTGATGCCAACGGTAAAAGACTTTACAAATTATATGGCAAGGACAAGCATATGCCTAAAGGTCTCAGCTATGCGCGACGGCATTAGGTCATTAAAATTAAAGGTTGGAAAAGAAGCCTCTTCGCAGTTAATTAGCTGCAAAGAGGCTTCTTTCGACTATATCCTTTGTGTTCAATTATTCCCTTTTAAGCGCTTTGCTTCAAAAAATAACACTTGAATAAACTTCTTTGTATTGACCCGAGTGGGAGTATGGGGAGTGGGTGACTCATTCTCTAATTCTCTCATTTTTTGTCGAACTACTGTGAAATCGAAAAAACTAGATGCGTAATTTTCAAATTTAGGATTTCCATAGTCTGTTAAGCCCAAAGACGCTAAGTGGTTGAGTGAGTTAGTAATCACTCTACGGAGTCGTTGTTCGGAAGCTTTTATTTCTCGATTTATTTCTACTTGTGTGGCTGATGGTCCTAGTTTTTTCTTTGAAATTTCTAGGATTAGATCCTTTAAAGAAGGGAAATCTTGTTCAACGTTTTTATTGCGCCTTAAGGCGAATAAGTAATGTAGAATATCAATCAAATCTCTTGAGCCGTTATCTCCCAAAATGCCTAGCTCTGCTAATAGGAATTCACCAATTTTTGTTATACTTTCTTCAGGGAAATGGGGAGCTGTCGCCGGTGGAGGGTCTTTTATATGGAACAGATTTCCGATGGATGCCTTGATGTCATGTATTGAATTTTCCAATTGGATACGTTCGATGACCTTCTGAATAACGGTAACGATTTCTATCCGATTGATGGGCTTTATAATGTAATAATCGACCCCAAGCGAATAGGCTTCACCGATTAACTCTTTTGTTTCTACTTGGGAAATCATAATGAATTTTCCTTTAAAATCGTTTAGCAAATGTCGAATGGTTTCAATTCCATCCCGATTGGGCATGAGTAAGTCAATAAAAAGAATATCCACTTTCTGCATGTTCAAATAAGAACTTTCTAGCTGATCACCATCCGCTGCCTCCCCAACGATTTCACCTAAGTTCTCGTCCTCGATAATTTGAGTTAATATCGATCGAATGGCGATATCATCATCCACTATAAAAAAGCGCATTACATCACCCTTTCTGTATCAACTGATTCATAGGAATTTTTATAGAGAAAGTAACACCGTTTGCTTCATTGGTAAAAAAGATTTCCCCACCAAGATTCGTAACAGCTTCCTCCACATAAGATAAGCCAATCCCCGTAGATGGATTCCCCAAAGCATCATACCGAGATGTAAAACCGGGTTGGAATATAGCGTGGGCATACTTTTCGGGTATTGTAGAGCCACTATTAAAAACATGAAATTCTGCTACTCCACCAGATTCACTAAATATCAAATCAATCTTCCCGTTCTCTTCAATTGCTTCTACTGCATTTGCGACTAAGTTGTTAAGTAGCGATAATACGGTGTAAACATGATAATCGGGATGGATACCTTCAATTGAATAAGTGATTTTAATATTTTTTTTTAGCAAAAATATATACTTTTCATTTATACGAACAATTAGTTGAATGAGCTCCGTCACATCAATATAATCTTTAAAGCTTTCTTTGGAAATTAATTTTGAAAGACCAGCAAAAATCCGTTGATTATCTTTTTTGATTTCATGTATTTCACCTGCAAGACGTAGGGCTCTTAGGCTGGCCTCTTTATTGTCTACTAATAAATCACGGTATAACGTATAGGATTCTACTGTCACAGTTTCTGCATTTTTTAATGTCTTCTTTAAATAGACAGCCTCTTCATGTAAATTTGAAATAAGCAATAGCATATGCTCGTTTTTTTCCCGTATTTGCTTTTCCCTAGAGTCTGCTTCATAGAGCTTCAACATATTGAAAAAACTGATGACAATAAAACTATGTGCAAATGCAGCTAGATTCATTTCATTCAAATCGGAAAGTGTAATCGTTGTGTTTAAAATAAAGTATTGTGCGAGCAGCTCTGCGGCATCTGATAATAATTCGACGATATAGCCTATGAGCCCGATCGTTAAAGATGATTTGCGAAATCGCTTGGTATTAATGAATTGAAACAAACAAGCATAGGTGAAATAAAAGAAAAAGGTTGGAACATGTTGCTGAAATGAATAGATCATATTTGTTTCATTCAAAAAGACAAAATCCAGGAGCACACGGAAGAGTACTAAAGCCGATGCAGTCAAGAAGCCTGGAAGGGCAGGCGGGACTTTTTTTAGTAATAGTAAAAGAAAGAAGATTGCGGGGGCTCCGAAACTTACCCGAAATGTATCATTTAAAGGATAAAATTTTACTTCACCAGCAAGGGGAACGATTATGATCATCAGTATAATAATATAAATATCCTTCTTTAGTAATAAATTAAACCGTAAGATGTTCCCACTTCCCTTTATGTCTGCTTTTTAGATGTTTGAAAATTAGTATACAGTTCCTAGTTCATTTAAACAATGTCCGATTTTAAATATTTAGGTTATTCCGTATACTATTGTAGGTTTACGTCTAATTTCGTAGTTACTAGTATACAATAAAAAACAAGTTATGAAAGCGCTTAATAACTTGGGATGGTAGTAATGTTTACAATAGAAAAAGGGGGAATTTGTATGAAGAGGTTTGGAATATATACAATGTTCGTAGCAATTTTGTTATTGGTCGCAGCATGTGGTGCTGATAAAGGGGATAGTTCGTCAGAGGGGACAGACAAAAGTTCGGGGGATGGTAATAAAGCCTATATCGTTGGGATAGATACAACGTATCCACCTTTCGAATTTGAGGTGGATGGAGAATATACGGGAATCGATATTGATCTTATTACCGCAATTGCAAAAAATCAAGGGATTGAAATTGAATTTGATGCAATGGACTTTGGGGGAATCATTCCAGCTATGCAAGCAAATCAGTTAGATATCGCAATTGCAGGAATGAGTATTACTGACGAGCGTAAAGAAGTTGTAGATTTCTCAGATCCATATTTTGATGCTGGTCTTACATTAGTTGTTGATGCAAAAACAACAGATATTGCATCTATTGAAGATTTAAAAGGGAAGACAATTGTAGCAAAGAATGGAACGACTGGAGCAAAATTCGCGCAAGAACATGAAGCTGAATATGGCTACACACTTGTATTGTTCGATGACAGTCCTGCAATGTTCCAAGAAGTTTCAAACGGAAATGCTGTTGCATTAATTGAAGACTATCCTGTCATTGCTTATGCAATTTCTCAAAACAATCTTGAACTTCAAATAATCGGCGACCGTTTAAATGGAGATCAGTATGGAATTGCTGTCCTTAAAGGGCAAAATAGTGATGTATTGCAAAAAATTAATGATGGACTAAAAGATCTTCGTGATAGCGGAGAATATGACAAGATCCTTTCAAAATATCTTGCTGAGTAAGTCGTATTGCATGGTGAAGTGAATAATTTGGATATTTGATAACGGAGGCGCCTTCAGGGGCAGCCTCCGTAAAATATCAAGCGACCTAAATGATAGCTTGATATGTTTGTTTGGAAATTTGGCATTCTCGAGGGAGTGAGTAAATGGATACGATTATTGCGGCTTTGCCCTACTTAATGCAGGGGCTAAAAGTTACGTTGTACATCTTTTTCTTTTCAATTATTTTTGGTTTTTTAATCGGGTTAGTTGTTGCACTGATACGTCTTACGCCATTTAAAATTTTGAACTGGATTGCGAAGGCTTTTGTTGATATCATTCGGGGAACACCGTTTATTGTTCAATTATTTTTCATTTACTTCGGGATGAATTCACTTGAATTTATTTCGTTAGATCGAACAGTGGCCGGAATTTTAACCGTTTCGCTAAATGCTGGAGCCTATTTCTCGGAGATTATTCGTACAGGAATCCAATCGATTGATAAAGGGCAGACGGAAGCATCGAGATCACTTGGTCTTTCGCAAGCGTATACGATGCGTGCCGTTATTTTGCCACAAGCATTTAGAAGAATGCTACCAACAATTACGAACCAAACGATTATTAGTTTTAAAGATACTTCTCTCCTTTCTATCATTGGGATTGCCGATATTGTGCAAAAAGGTAAAGTTCAAGCGAGTGCTACTTTTCAACACTTTGAGATTTGGTTAACGGTTGGGGTTATCTACTTTATTGCTATTTATCTATTGTCGTTACTCTCCAGCTTTGTTGAAAGGAGATTTGAACTAAGATGACTTTAATTCAAGTGAGAAATTTAAAGAAGTCCTTTGGTCAACTTGAAGTATTGAAAGATATTAATGTAGAAATCAAAGAGCGTGAAGTTGTTTGTGTAATTGGACCTTCTGGTTCTGGAAAAAGTACGTTTCTTCGCTGTTTAAATCGTTTAGAGGATATATCGGGCGGCCATGTTGTCATTGATGGCCAAGATATCACGGATACAAAGCTTGATATTAATAAAATTAGAGAAAATGTTGGGATGGTGTTCCAACAATTTAATCTGTTTCCGCATATGAGCGCCTTACAAAATGTTATGCTTGCGCCAATGAAGCTTCGTAAAAGTGACAAGGGCGAAATTGAGAAGAAAGCACTGGAGCTACTTCGAAAAGTAGGTCTGTCTGATAAAGCACATGTATACCCTGGAGAATTATCAGGAGGTCAAAAGCAACGTGTCGCAATTGCACGATCGTTAGCGATGGATCCAAATATTATGCTGTTTGATGAACCGACATCAGCACTTGATCCTGAAGTAGTTGGTGATGTTCTGGAGGTTATGAAGCAACTTGCACTTGAAGGAATGACGATGGTTGTCGTCACACATGAGATGGGGTTTGCACGTGAAGTAGGGGACCGTGTTATTTTCATGGATGGGGGCTATATCGTAGAGGAAAATGTTCCAGAGGAATTGTTCGGCAACCCTCAGGAGGCTAGAACTCAATCATTCTTAAGCAAAGTGTTGTAATGTTTCAAAGCAAAAGCAGTTAATTCATCAAATCATATACTTATTCACAATGTGCGTGCCTGAAGATACTATTTCAGGCACGCTATTTATGTTGTCACGGCTATTGATTAATCAAAAACAACTTAATCCATACGAGGCACTCTATGTATAATTCCCTTTGGTTCGCTTTAGCTTGAACGACTACTCTATAATAACCGTGCTATTTTCAAGTATAGGGATGCGACTTCGTCGCATCCCTATACTTTTTTCGGTAATCGTATTGTGGTCGTTCATCCGTCGCTCTTCAAAAAGGCAGATGCATGAAGTACTAATGCTTTTGTAGACGAGGGAATAAAGGACTACTTAACTGGAGAGGGCCGCCAAAGATACAATTTTGGCGGCTGAGGCTTTCACCATGGTCTGTTCCATTTTTATTTTAGGAAGTGTCATTTTTTATAAAACTTGCTACAAGTAGAGTAGGAGCAACTTGTACATAGCGACAGAGTGCCCGAAATTTCATCTTCGGGCACTTACATTCGCTCTAGAAATTTATCAATTCTTTTCTTTCCAAGTAACTGCATTTTTCACTTGAATGTTGTAGGTGCGCGACAGGCGAGTATTCGCAATAAGATAACCGAAAAAATATGTTTAGAAATGACGGAGTCATTTCTAAACATACTTGTCATACGGTAATAGTATCGTGAATAGTTCGCCGAAAGCGAACCGAAAATGGCCTAGTGAAAATATAAATTTTCAAACCTTTGCGTGTCGGTGATTAATGCAATAAATAGTTAATCACTAGGTATGCTGTTTATTATTCATTCATGAATATGCTTAATGAAGGTGTCGTGTTAAAAAAGTACTGTAAATGTTAAAAGAATACCATTGATAGCGCTTTCTTCTCGAATATTCAGAGTCTATGATGTAATTGTAGTTAATTTTAGACAAAGGGAGAGGGATAAACAAATGTTCAAGAAGTTCAAGGGGTTCATGTTATTAGCGATTTTGATGGTGTTCGCAGTAGTAGCTGCTGCATGTAACAACGGCAGTAGTAACTCAATTGACGTGGGAATTGTATTGCCAACAAAGGATGAGCCACGATGGGTACAAGATGAGCAACGCTTCAAGGATGCGTTAGCAGATTCTGATTATTCAACAGAAATTCTATTTAGCCAAGGATCTTCAGCGAAAGAGAAAGAAAATGTAGAGGCATTACTAAATAAAGGCATTAAAGTATTGATCATCACGCCTCATGATGGCGCAGCAGCTGCATCGGCAGTAGAAGCAGCGAAAAAAGAAGGCGTAACAGTCATCGCATATGACCGTCTAATCACAGATACAGATGCAGTCGATTATTATGTAACTTTTGATAGTTTAGCAGTAGGTGCTGCACAAGCACAGTATTTAGTAGACAATGCACAGGGTTCTGATGTTCCACTATACCTATATGCAGGGGGTTCTTTTGACAACAATGCGTTCCTATTCTTTGAAGGAGCATGGCAAGTACTTCAACCCAAAATTGCGGATGGTACATTTAAAATTGCTAACTCAAGTGAAGCAGAAGCGTTAAAAGATTCAGCTGATCTCTCACGGGAGCAGTTAGGGAAAATTATTGGGCAAGTTACAACAAACTGGGATGCAAATGAAGCGAAAAACAAAGCACAAACTCACTTAACAGCAGCAAGCGACGACCAAAAAGGTGATGTTGCTATTCTAGCACCGAATGATGGAACAGCTCGTTCTATCGCAGACGTATTTGCCTCTGATAGTGCGATTTCAAACTACTTTGTAACAGGGCAAGATGCAGAGAAAGCATCAATCCAATACATCATTGATGAAAAACAATCGATGACAGTGTTCAAAGACGTTCGTACATTAGTAAAAGATGCAATGGGGATGGCTGTTGAAGTACTAGATGGCAATACACCAGAAACAACAGGTTCTTATGATAATGGTTCGATTGAAGTGAAAGCGAAACAAACGGACGTTATCGTAGTGGATAAAAACAATGTGAAAGCTGAGTTAGTCGATTCTGAATACTACGAAGCAAGCGACTTCACAGGGTTAGAGTAAAAGTACTGCATTGGAAAGGGAAAAATAGTGATAGGTTTTTCTATCACTATTTCTCCATTTCTATTTTGTTTGGGTTAGGGAGGCGATGAAATGAGCGAATACATTTTAGAGATGAATGATATATCGAAAGAGTTCCCAGGAGTCAAAGCCCTATCGAACGTGAATTTCAAAGTGAAAAAAGGAGAGATTCATTGTTTGGTCGGCGAGAACGGCGCGGGGAAATCGACATTGATGAAGGTATTGAGCGGCGTCTATCCACATGGCACATACGATGGAGATATCGTGTTTGAAGACCAAGTTCAACAGTTCCGTGAGATTAACGATAGTGTAAAAACGGGTATTGGCATCATTTATCAAGAGCTAGCACTTTTTCCTGATTTGACAGTCTATGAAAATATATTTGCCGGCAATGAAGTGAAGAAAGGGCCTTTCGTTGATTGGAACCAAACGATTGTCCAAGCTACACAACTACTAAAAAAGGTAAAGCTAGATGTGACACCGGAAACATTGATCAAGGAATTAGGTGTAGGAAAACAACAACTCGTTGAAATTGCCAAAGCATTAAGTAAAGATGTCAATCTGCTTATTTTAGATGAGCCAACAGCAGCACTGAATGAGGATGATAGTGAAAATTTATTAGAGCTCCTGAAGGAACTGAAAAACCAAGGGATTAGCTGCATCATGATTTCACATAAGCTGAAGGAAGTCATTCACATAGCGGACAAGGTAACTGTTTTACGTGATGGAAAGACGATTTGCACGCTGGATGCTAGTAAAGGAGAAGTGTCGGAAAATGTCATCATCAAAAACATGGTGGGACGTGAAATTGAAGACATTTACCCGAAACATCCAGATAAGATAATCGGAGACACTGTTCTTGAGCTGACTAATTGGTCGGCCTATGACGTGCAATTAGGAAGAAACGTCGTGAAAGATGTCAACCTTCAAGTGAAAAAAGGCGAGATTATTGGCATTGCTGGTCTTATGGGATCTGGTCGTACAGAACTTGCGCTGAGTATCTTTGGAAATCCGAAAAACTATAAGTTGCAAGGAGATTTGGAGATTCACGGGGCGCCTGCAGTGTTGAAACATACGAGTGAAGCCATAAAGGCGGGTATTGCCTATGTAACAGAGGACCGAAAAGGCGACGGACTGTTTTTATTACAGGATATTAAAAGCAATGTCTCAGCCGCGCATCTGAAGGGAATCTCGAAAAAGGGGATTCTTAATTTAAACGAAGAAGTGAAGGTTGGTTCAGAATATAAAGATTCGTTATATATTAAAGCAAGCTCACTGGAGCAAGAAGTCGGCAATCTGAGTGGCGGAAACCAACAAAAAGTATCGCTTGGTAAATGGTTGTTTACTGGACCTAAGATCTTGATTTTAGATGAACCAACACGTGGAATTGATGTTGGGGCAAAGTTCGAAATTTATACGATTATGAATCAATTGATTGATGAAGGCATGAGTATCATTATGATTTCTTCTGAACTTGGTGAAGTATTAGGGATGAGTGATCGTATTTATGTGATGGCAAACGGTGCCATTAAGGGAGAACTAGACAAGACAAATGCGACACAGGAAACAATTATGGAACTTGCGACGCAATAAGGAGGATAATGATGGGATTTTTTAAAGAAGGGAAAGCGCTCGTCAAGGCCAATATTCGAGATTACGGGATGTATATTGCGTTAGTTGTTATTTTGATAACGTTTACGATTATGACGAACGGTTTGTTTATGTCCTCTCGCAATATTAGTAACTTGTTAGATTCTGCTGGTTATATTGCAGTTTTGGCAGTTGGGATGACGCTTGTCATAGTCATTCGTCATATTGACTTATCGGTGGGTTTTTTAGCAGGATTTTTAGGTGCGATTACAGCCATTTTCTTGATGCAAATGGGTCTGTCGGTATGGATTGCGATTCCATTGATTTTAATTTTAGGTGCCGCTATTGGTTTGCTTAACGGGGTATTGGTTGCGAAGATTGGAATTCCATCATTCGTTGCTACGTTGGCAGGAATGCTAATATTCCGTGGTGCACTGCTTCAAGTTACGGAGAAAACGGGAACAATTATTGTAAGAGATGATCAATTTAATGCGATAGGGAATGGATTTATTCCATCCATTATGCAAATTAATGGCTTGCATCTATTGACGTTATTAGTAGGATTGGTTGGAATCCTTTTCTTTATTTATAATGAAATTGCCAATCGACGCAACAAATTGACATATGGCTTCGACGTGATGTCTAAGAAATTATTTAGCGTAAAGATTGCTATGATCGCAGCAGTTATTGCTTATATCACTTGGATTTTAGCTGGGTATAATGGGTTGTCATGGACTGTTATGATTATCATAGCAGTTGTCATCATCTACCACTTCTTAACGACTAAAACAGTGCTTGGTCGTCATATTTACGCAGTTGGTAGTAATCCAGAGGCGGCGCATTTAAGCGGAATCAATGTTCAAAAGATTACATACATCGTGTTTGGCTCGATGGGGATGCTCGCAGCATTATCTGGAATACTGTTTACGTCACGCCTTCAGTCGGCAACGACAACAGCTGGAACTCTTTTTGAACTCGATGCGATTGCAGCAGCGTACGTCGGTGGGGTTTCTTCTGCAGGTGGTGTTGGTAAAGTAACAGGTGCGATTATTGGAGCCATCGTAATGGCTTCGTTATCAAGCGGTATGAACTTGCTAGGCGTAGGAATATCTTATCAGTATATGATTCGCGGAGGGGTTTTAGCTGGGGCAGTCATCTTTGACGTGATGACGCGCAAGCAAAGAGCCTAAAGAGAATAGTAGAATAACTAGGCACCCTATAATTAGGGTGCCTAGTTATTTATCTGAATTCAGATAAAGCCTCCGGCGGATGTCACGGATTTTTTTAGGGAGACTTTTCGAGCGAGCTCGAAAAAATCCGGACGCAATCACGCCAAGGCATGATTGATTGCACTTTGTCAATTTTTCGACAGGTGGTAAGATGAAAGTAAAAGGATTAGAGAGGGGGAGGCATATGCGGAAGAAAGTTGTGCTTATACTTGTTGTACTCATTGTTGTTTTTACCTATATGACGGTACTGTCAGCTGTTAAGGCATTCCGTTCAACGAGTGAAATGCCTGCTAACCTCTCCTCGGCACCGGCAACTATTCGTCTTGTACTCATTACGCAAGAGCTGGACACCCCTTTTTGGAATTTAGTGGGACAAGGGGCTATTCAGCAAGCAAAAGAAGAAAATGTTCAGCTTGAAGTATGGGGAAGTTATGGCAATAACAAAGATGCTTTTTTGAAGAAGATGGAGGTTGCCATTCATTCGAAGGTAGACGGCATTATCGTGCAGGGACTCGATAATGAGGAATTCAAAGAGCTCACAAAGGTGAAGGCAGCTTTTTATGGAATACCTGTCATTACCGTAGCAAATGACGTACCTGTAGAAGAAAGTTTGCGCAAAACATATATTGGTTCAGACCAGTATTTAGCAGGGGAAATAGTAGCCAGTCAATTGATAGACGAAATGGGGACATCAGGTGAAGTCGTTATTCTTGGTGATCAACAACAAGCCCATTATCAAAAAGAGCGTTTGGATGGTATTCAAGATATATTAGGTAAGTTTCCAAATATCAGTATGATTGTGAAGGAGACAGCTGATACAAAGGAACAAGTAATTGCTACGATGCAAAGGGTGATGAATGAAGTCCCTAGTGCCACCGCCTTTATCACAATCAATGCAAATTATACAGGTCCGATGATTCAAGAAATTGAGAGACGCACGCAAGTGAAACCTTATTATATTTACACGTTTGATGATGGAGTGGAGTCAACTACCCTCCTAGCGCAAGGCAAACTCGATGGGGTTTTAGGGCAGAAGCCGGAAAAGATGGGTAGTGAGAGTGTAAAAAGAATGATGGAATGGATATCAGGCAAGACTGTTCCACTTGATTCAAACGGTTATCTCACCGAAACGCGAATGATTGAAGCGAAAGGTGAAGAGTGATGACAACGACAACGATTCAAAAAAAGATTTGGATGTTAGTAACGATGATGCTCCTGATCATGGGGATTATTTGGTTGACGCTGACACATTATAATCAGAAAACACAAGAGCAATCGAATACAATTTTACAGCGCTATTTGCGGATGAATGAAGTGACAACAGCTAGTCAACAAATCATTACGCATTTAAATAATTACTTAGTCAATCCAACAGACCAACATCAGCAGAAAATCGAGAAGAGCATAGTTATTTTGGAAGAAGTGCAGCAGGATGTAGCGGAGCTACGGAACGCTGAAAATACATTTTCAGTAACGAATTATATTCATTTGATAGATAGTCTTATTGAGACGACGAACCGTTCCATTCTCTTTTCAGAGGAGCGAGAAGTGGAAGGGGCGACCAATCAATTCAATGAGGCAAATCGTATTTCTTTGTACATATCAGAAATGACCTTGACGATTTTAGACCGCGAATTAAAGTCTTCAAATCGATTTTACAGAGATATTATTCAGCAGTCAGAGGAGTTGAAAAAGCTTGGTATTTGGTTGCTACTACTGATGACTGCTGTGTTATTATTAGCCACTTACTGGTTTTCACTCAGTATTACACGTCCGATTCATCGACTGACGAAGGCGGCTAATGAATTGTCTAAAGGGCGCTTTACACAACAAATTGAAGTGAAGTCGAACGATGAAATTGCCTTTTTGGCAAAAACATTTGATAAGATGCGGATAAATATTAATGATTTAATAGTAGAAATCCAACAAAAGGCGTTGCTTGAGCATGAGCTTCAGCAAAGTAAGTTATTGTTGAAGGAGAGCCAATTTAAAAGCTTACAAAGCCAAATAAATCCACACTTTTTATTTAACACATTGAACACTTTATCGAAAAAGGCTTATTTGGATGGTGCAGAGGAAACGAGTGATCTTATCGTCAGTGTAGCGGGTTTACTGCGTTATAACTTGAAGCGAATTGACCGCTCCGTGACGCTATTTGAAGAAGTGGTCGTATTGAATCAGTATATGGACATTCAAAAAGCGCGTTTTAGAGATCGTTTGCAATTTAAGATGGACATTGATGAGTCGTGCCTACAAGTGAAAATTCCTGGTTTAACACTTCAGCCGATTATTGAGAACGCAGTCATCCATGCGATTGAGCCAGAGGAGAATGGCGGTACTATTTGGTTTACTATTAAAAGGGATGTCGCTGGTGTCATTATAGAAATCGAGGACAGTGGACAAGGAATGACGCAAGAGAAGACCGAGCAGTTATTGCTAGGGAATGTTGTCCCAACAGAAGGGCATTCCACGGGTATAGGCTTTCAAAATGTCGTAAAAAGATTGTATTTGTTTTACGGACAAGAGAATATCGTTACGATTGATAGTAGAGAAGGGCGAGGGACAAGGGTAGTCATACAAATTCCAACGGTAAGGGAGGAAAATGATGATGAAACTTCTTATAGTGGATGATGAACCGACTGAGCTAGAAGGGATGCAAGTGATATTACAAAAGGCATTCCCTGAACTGACGATTTACCAAGGGAAGAATGGCAAAATGGCGATTGAATTGGCCGATATCGTTCAACCAGATTTGGTTTTAATGGATATAATGATGCCTGGTATGACGGGACTTGAAGCCATTGAAAAAATTCAGGTGAGTCATCCGACGACCAAATTTGTCATGGTGACGGCATTTGATATGTTTGATTATGCGAGACAGGCTATTAAGCTGGGTGTAAAAGATTATCTGTTGAAGCCTAGTAAAGCAAGTGAAATTGTAGCGACAGTAGGAAAATTATTAGAGCAATGTCAGCAGGAACGTGAGATAGAGGCCATCAGTCAGGTACAACAGAAAAAGTGGCAAAAGACGTTGGCATTAGTAGAAACAGATATTGTGACACAGTTATTATTTGACCATGTACATGAAGTGCATATTGATATGCTCGTCGAGATGTTAGCAATTCGTTCTACTTACGAAAAATTTGTTATGGTCATATTACTACCAGAAAAAGCAGAGCGTTATTATGTGCCGATTAAAGAAAAGGTACGTGAATTGGGAGATGCGTGGGTAGGTGCATTGTATGGGCGGCAACTTCCTATTATTGTTTTCCGAGACCAAACGAAGTCCTTCCGCTCGCAGGCAATTGCATTGGCCAATTCGATTATATGGTTGGATAAAGAGAAAGTGGGCTCAGATTGGTTTATAGGAATAGGTCAAGTATATGAGTCATTGGACGAAATTCGTCAGTCCTATCAAGAGGCACTAATTGCCACAATGGATACAACGTTGGCTGTTAAAAGCCGGTTTTATTCTGATGTTCCAGCTCTTAGTTTAGAAACGGACAATCAGTTGATTAAACAACAACAGAAAGATTTCTTTGACCAAATACGCTTAGGGGACTGGGTGTCTCTTCGATCTGGCGTATTGGATTTAATTCGTCAGTATGAGAATGCAGGGAATTCACTAGTGTATACGCAGCAGCGAGTACTCGAGTTGTTGTGGGTTGCGCATCGGGTGATGGATGAGATGGGGATTACAACAGAAACTTCATTTTTCTCCTTTCAAGTACAGGATTATCGTCAATTATGTACAGAGACGCTTCTATTGATTGAGCGAATGAATGCAAGTTACGAAACACACTATGATCGGTTAGAAGCTGATAAAATCCATCAAATAAAACACTATATTAGTGAGCATTCACATCAGGATATTTCACTAGATGTTCTTGCGCAGAGGGTCAATTTAAGTCCAATTTATATCAGCAAAATGTTCAAGGAAAAGTTAGGCATTAACTATATCGATTTTTTGACGGAGTGCCGAATTGAAAAAGCGAAGAAGTTGATGCATGATCCAGAGCTAAGTTTAAAGGAGATTACGTTTGAAATTGGTTATAATGAGCCGAATTATTTCAGTAAGGTGTTTAAGAAAATGTGCGGAGTATCCCCAAAGGAATACCGGAAAACGTTAGTGAGTAAAAAAGTTGAAGTTTGACTTGATTCAGCAGAAGTCCCCCATTTTTATAAGTGGCGGGATGAATGGCGAAAAAGCATTTCAATTCAGTAGGGGTTCAAACCCCCTGCTGATTCAAGTTAAGCCTCCGGCGGATGTCAGAGATTTTGAAAGGAGTCAATTGAGCAAGCTCAATTCAAAATCTCGACGCAATCACGCCGAGGCGTAATTGATTAGGGGTGATTGGTTGAAACAAAAGGTAATCATCGCGTTATTTTTTTGGATGTTTTTCTTACTGAGTGCTTGTACAAACACGCCACCGAAGGAGTTGGAGGCTGTTAAGCCAGAAGAACAAGTTCCTCATGTTGGGAAAGAGGGTCCAATTCGTATTGGATTTGCGATGGATTCATTTCTTGAAGAACGGTGGCTGAGAGACCGTGAAATGTTTAAGGAATCTGTCGAAGCACTGGGAGCCGAGGTCGAGATTGTTGCGGCATATGGGAATGATGCGCTTCAGATATCACAGGCAGAGACGCTGATTCAAAGCGGGATTGATCTTTTAGTCATTGTTCCACATAATTCTGAGGCGACAGCCGCGATTGTCCACAAGGCACATCTTGAGGGAATAAAAGTTATTGCTTATGACAGGCTTGTTAAAAATGCGGATCTTGATTTGTATGTATCTTTTGATAATGAGCGGGTGGGTGAGTTGCAGGCCGAAGCGATTACTGCACTCGTGCCGAAGGGGAATTACGTCTTTATTGGTGGTGCGATTACGGATAACAATGCGCATTTATTGAAAAAAGGTGTATTTAATGTACTGCGTCCCTATATTGAACGGGGTGATATTACCATCGTCTATGATCAGTGGACGAAGGATTGGACTCCGGTGAATGCAAAAGCCAATATGGAAGAAGCCCTTCGAACGACAAATATGCAAATTGATGCGGTGATTGTTGCGAATGATGCGACAGCAGGCGGAGTCATCCAAGCACTTGCAGCTGTAGGGTTAGCGGGTCAAGTGCCGGTTACTGGACAGGATGCGGATTTGGCAGGGGTACAGCGTATTGTTGCTGGGACACAAACGATGACGGTCTATAAGCCCCTTCATATGCTTTCGCAGGAAATTGCAAAATTAGCGGTTGCAATGGCTAAAGGTGAGGACGTAATTACAGAACGGAAAGTGAATAATGGTAAAATTGAAGTCCCTTCCGTGTTGTTAACACCCACTGCGGTAGATAAAGACAATGTGGAAAGTACAGTCATTGCAGATGGATTCCATTCTTTAGAGGATGTGTACCGAGCGACATCAAAGGAATAAGAATGAGTATTTTAAATGGCTAACCGTGGAAATGAAGAAATAGATTTGAAAAATGGGCTAACCTTGAAAGTATATCGAGACTACCTGAAACCATTGTGAGTATTCACAGTGGTTTTTCTATAGTGTTTCCTGTTCAATCTATGACATCAAACCACGTCTGTTGATTTAACCAAACATAACTTAATTAAACACTAGGCGCTCTGCGTCTAGACGCTTTTGACCGCTTTGGGATTGAACGACTTCTATACAATAACCGTGCTGTTTTATGAATAGGGATGCGACTTCGCCGCATCCCTATTCATTCTTTTGGGTAATCGTATAGTGGTCGTTCATCCGCCGCTCTCCAAAAATGCAGATACATGAAGTGCTAATGCTTTTGGGGACGAGGGAATAGATGGCTTCTAACTGGAAAGAGCCGCCAAGGATGCAATTTTGGCGACCGAAGCTTTCACCATGGTCTTTTCCATTTTTAGTTTATAAAGTGTCACTTTCTTATAGGGCTTGCTAAAAAGTAAAGTAACAACACTTTATACAATGTGCAAGAGTGCCCGAAATTGCATCTTCGAGCACTTACGTCCTTTATAGAAAGTCATCTATTCTATTCTTTTCTTTCCAAGCAACTGCATTTTTCACTTAAACATTGTAGCCACACTTGCTCCCCGGTAATTATGTCTTGAATATTTCGCCGAAAGCGAACCGGAAATAGTCCAGTGAAAATGGGGTTTCAATCCTTTTTTTAGTTACAATTTATACAAGTAAATGGTTAATCAACAGATATGACATCAAACCATAATGGAGATCTATCATTGGCATGCTCATTATAATTTATAGTAATTTCATCACCCATCTTAATGTCATCTAGCGCATAAAAATCGATTGACAAATTATCTGTATTATTATCAAACGTTGCATTGGGAGTATAGGAGTGGTTATAAAGTGATCCATACCCTAGCGCAATTGCAATATGCTCATAATTGTTACCCCAAGTAAAGCAGTAATCAAAAAGGATAGTCTTCTGTAAATACTTCCATTCATTTTTATGCGATATTAAAACAGGCGATACCTCGATGATTTCACCTGTTTTAATATCACGCGTAGCATAGATTCCCCTGCCATACTTACCGGTATCTTTTATGCATATTGGCTGCACAATGTATCTCCTTTCAATAATTCCTCATTCAATTAAAATTTACAAATTGTTCTTTCAAAAAGCTATTACGGTCGCGAATAAATTGAAATATGAGCTCAGGTTCACTATCAAATGCATCAATCTTACTTTTTTTATAAGGGTCAAGAAGGATATGTGGCCTTAGAGCTTCATGTAGGGAAACTACGTTGCTTTCCATATAATCAACTGTAAACTTAGTTTCCAAAATTTCTTCCAAGATGTCACGGTAAAATTTCCGGAATTCCGGAACGCGCATAAGAAGGTAGCAAAGGTGATTGCTCTTTTTACCTTCTAAAGGAACGTAATCGTATGGCATGATTCCTCCGTCGACCTTTCTGCCCCAAGTCGCGTCATAGTCCCAAGGGATAATTTCAAATAGACCCGTCCCACTATTGCGATACAGTGCATAGTTGTGCGTGAAGCCATCATTATTCATTGTGCAAACAGCCCCAGCAAGCCAGCGTAACAATCTATCAATATTGAAAGACTGAGAAATTTCATGAGGGAAATCAGCTAGAGGCACGGTATTTATTTTATTTATTAGTTCGAGGAGGAGTTCATCATCGGACGGTTCTCCAATAGCCCTTTGATAACCAGAAAGTAGTGTCTCTTTCATCTTTTCATCTCTCATCAAGGAAAAATTGGCATCATTGTTGGCTGCGTAGTAAATAGGACCAGAAGGGAGTCCCCTCTTTTGTAAGAAAAACTCATCAACAGATTCTAATTGTAAATAGACACCTTTGAGGGAACCGTTTCTAGTCAAATTAACATGCTGACTTTCTGGTGATAAAACACCTATATCATTGAAGAAGTCGAAGGAAAGTTTACTGCGGAATAAGGAAGGGTCTTTGTATTCGGCATTTAGATGAATTTCGCGGGCTCCGGAGAATGTTTTTGGGTCGATAAACTCGATGCGATAGGATCTTTTTCGGAATTTGCGTGTATAGGATCCCCGATAGGCAATATCAACGTCATATGTAGTGCCTTCAACCTGTAAAGAAGCAGGGACAGGATCATCGTTCCATAAATCACCCCGTAATTCTTTTAAATCCTTTTCCTTAAGTATTAAAGCATAAGAAGGAATTAAATGGGACATTAAACTTCTTTCCTTTCAATTATTCAATCTGCTACTTACGCTTGATCAAAGGATGATTGTTCAAGCGTAAGTGGCTAATCAATCGTTGCTAACGACGACTTTTACGTGAACCCGATGAATTATTGCCTTTTGAGGACTTACCTTTTGATGCATGACCTTTTGACGCGGCACCTTCCGATGCATTACCATTACCTGTCGAAGCGTTACCTGCTGACGCGTTACCTGTCGATGCATTTCCATCTGTTGAATTTTGACCGGCTCTAGCTTTTTTTCCTTTTGGCATAAAAATCCCACCTTTTATTTTAAGTCTACTACCAATGTATTCAGTGAATTTTTTACTGTGCCGGCAGCTCACTTTTTAAAGTTAAAAGCACCCATAAAATAGCAAGGGTTGATTGTAGAATACGTACATAGGACGTAGATAAGGCAGAGTGGACGAGTCTGAAAGTGGAAGGTAGCGATAAAAAAGCACTTTAATATTGTAGTTAATGAAAAAGATCTAGTAAGTGCTTGACCCATTCATCTACTTATAGGCATATGTACGTGGCTTCGTCATTCAAAGCCACATATAGATACTAGGATACTATAGAGGAGGGTTAGAAAACTATGAATAAGGAAATGATACACTCGCTCGTAGACAGAGTCATTAAAGTTGATAGAGGTGGACCAGAATCTCGTGTGGGTAAGTTGTTAGCAGCGGAAGAGGATTATATTACGTTGCTGAATGTTGATGAAGGAGTAATCTATTATAATACACAGCATATCAAAAGCCTAACGTATGATGCGAAAAATCAGGTAGAACTCAACGTTGAAATTCCAGAGGATTTTACGTTCATTCAAGCTGCAGATTTCAAGGATATTTTACAACAACTCACACTTCGTTGGGTGAAAATCAACCGTGGTGGGCCTGAAACTTTAGAGGGGGTTATGGACGCTGTTACAGATGATTTTGTAACAATTGTCGCGAATGAGGAAATAATCCGAGTTTCCCTGTTCCATATCCGTAACATCAGCTATGGTGTGAAAATTGAAAAAGCAGTTAAAGATGATGAAAAGAATAAACAGGAAGATTCAAAAAAAGAAAATGAATAAATGGGTATATGAATAAAATCGTCGCTTCTGTAAATCAGAAGCGACGATATTCTTATGAGGGAGGCGCCCCAAATTGCAAAAGCGAAAATTTGAAGAAATAGTAGGCGGCCTTAAAGGTTTAAAAATTGGTTTATTACTTTGTGGCAATCAATTCATAGAGGGTATTTTGTTGGACGTTAAACAAGATCATCTTGTCGTTGATATCGATCAAAAGGTTATGTATGTAACACTCCAACATATTAAGGTTCTTTCTAAGAATTCTAAAGATGCTCATATTGTGACTGTAAAAGTTCCATATCTCAATAGAAGCTCACTAGCCAATGTATGGACGGCTCTTCGGTACACCTGGGTCACTATTAATAGCCTGAGTAACGAAAAAGTTTTCGGGGTGTTAAGCAAGATATCTGAGGATTACATCATAGTAATAAATAGTGGGGAACTCCTCTATATTCCCCAATCCCATATATCCAATATGTATAGTGAAATAACGGATGAACAAATTATCTTGCTCAATCAAATGGAACAACTAGCTAGTCAGAAAAAGCATATATCAATCATCCCTAGTGAGATAGCAGAAATTAACGAGCAGCAAGTAAAACAGGTTGTCATCGAACAACCCTCATTAATGAGCAACAATGAGTCGGGAAAAAGTAGTGAAAATCCAATTTTAGAAAAGGTAACAGGACAGGGAATAGAATTACAAATAGAGTACGATGTCGCAGGAAATCTAGAGGTTAATTCTAAGTCTGTGAGTAGTAACAAACCTAATGAACTAGGGTGGGGTGGAGAACTGCATATAGAAAGCAATCAAGAAAAGGTGATTCGTGGATTTGCACCCCAAACCAGTGAGGATATCCAACATAATCCTCTTCAGGAGGAGCAAATTGTCATTCAACAACTTAAACCAATAAACGACAATCCAGGAATGGCGCTAGCAATAGAAAATCTGATTGGAGCAGTAAGAAGTATCGCAAGTAGTAGGCAAGAATCTTCAGAATTTTATGCAGAGACTACAGATATACTTTTATTGGGTAAACAGGACGAATATGAATCGTCTAGTCATGAAGAACGATTTAACCTAGCTGAATATCAGTCTAGGCTAAATGAAAAAAGGATACTCCTTTCTGAATGGAACACCATTATGACTGATCATCATAAATTGTTAGGCCAAAATAACTCTGAACAAGATGATAAAAAGGAAATACTAGATCATTTTAACGTCGATGTGGAAAGTGAATCTTTAGTCGATGATAGCATTGCTTTAAAAAAGAGACGGCGTAAGAAACGACTTAAACGCATAAAGCACTCGTTGCTTAAAACGAATTCAATAAAAGCAGTGGAGAACGATTTTGAAATTGTAGATAAAAAAAACGAGCTCGCTGGAATAACAGCTGATACTACTAGACAAATAAGTCGTGAAGAACAACAAGCAAGCTTGAAGATGCAGTACCATTCATTAATGATGCATGCAGCTGGAAATGTTGTTGATGAAAATCCCTCTTATCTGTCTGTAAGACAAACGAATCCTGAAGGAATGGAAGAGAAACAGTATCGTTCATTAATGAAGTATGCAGAAAAGATGTACCATCAATTGAGAGATTTACGATAAGAGAAGTATGTTGGGTATTACTAGGCATAAATCAAAAGGAGCTGTGGATGTGAATCAAATTATTCAAAGCTTGGTCAAGGAAGTTGTTCGACTGGAGGTTTCCGGAAAAAAACTACTGAATGGAACTGTAATTGATTCAGGCATGGACGCGATGGTACTTTTTAATGGGAAAGTATTTGTCTATATTCCCTTAGATCATATCCAAAACTTTGAGGTTGATTACAATAATGACGATTGTATACAAGCCCCGACAGAGTTGCCAAGTATAAGTGCAGATGAAATGGATGTAGATTTATCATTTAGAAAGGTTCTTACTCTAGCTCGGGGAAAATATGTTGAAATCTACGTAACAGGCGGAGAGCCTTTGCATGGCTATATTACGAGTATTATGGATAACTATTTTGTATTCCAATCCCCGATTTATAAAACAATGTACATTTCCTTAAAACATCTGAAATGGCTGATTCCTTATGCTCAAAATGAGCTTCCTTACGGCTTGAATCTCTTAGTGCAGCCTAATAATGAAACACTAGCAAGCACCTTTGAAGTTCAGGTTGAACAGTTTAAAGATGAAATTGTAGTATTAAATATTGGCGGCCCTAAAAGTCATATAGGAAAAATAACAAATGTTGAGCAACAATTTGCCAAGATTCAAACTGCAAGAGCGGACTCTATGTATGTGAACTTGAGCCATATTAAGACATTACATGTAGTGTGAGTCAGTTGCATCCATGCAACTTTGCTGAAGGGAAGACCCCTTTTCAGGCTGACGAGAAACCATCGACAGCCTATTTTTTTGTGGACAAGTTTCCTTAGGATGTTGTTGTCATCTGAAATTTGAACGGTTGTCCATCTTTTTAAGGTCGGTTTTGCGTTTAGTCCGAATATACATTTTGAAAGAGGTGGACATACATCTTGTTTTCGGTTGTACAGAGTGAATATACATACAAGGAAACGGACAAACAATAAAAAGAAGGGATATGTATATGCATGAGCTTTCAAATTGGAATTACCGGTTTGGTCTTCTTAACAACTATGTTAGTCATATTTTGGAGACCTAGAGGAATGAATGAGGCATGGCCAGCGTCGATTGGTGCAGCAATCATTTTATTGACGGGGATTGTTTCACAAGCAGACATTATGGATATCATCAGTAAAATTGGTGGTGCATCCGTTACGATTATTGCGACGATTGTTATGGCTGTTATCTTAGAGAGTTTTGGTTTTTTCCATTGGGCAGCCGCCAAGCTAGCCCATTTCTCGAAAGACTCAGGTCACCGTCTTTATTGGAATATCCAGTTGCTATGCTTTTTGATGACACTTTTATTTAATAACGATGGGAGTATTTTAATAACGACCCCAATTTTAATTTTACTACTTAAAAATCTCCGACTAAAACCTCACCAACAAATACCTTATCTATTAAGTGGCGCTCTCATTGCCACAGCTTCGAGTGCACCAATTGGCGTAAGTAATATCGTGAACTTGATTGCTTTGGAAATTGTGGACATGTCTCTTTGGATGCACACGGCTATGATGTTTGTCCCGGCGACGATAGGCTTGTTGTTTATGTCAGGTCTGATGTATATGGTAGTGAAAAATAAGCTACTCAAAACATTACCTAGCTCCGCGAATGATATAGAAGAAATTTTTTTCAATAAAAATTTCCATCCATTAAAAACAAAGATTTCTGTTGAAACAAAACAAAAACGCACAAAATTTATGATGAAAATTTTACTGTTTGTCTTTGTAATGCGTTGTCTCCTTTTCGTTGCCTCTTTTATCAATGTTCCCATTGAAATTGTGGCAGTACTTGGATCAGTCGCCCTGTTAGGCTGGAGATGGTATCATTTGCGCACGAACCCGGTGGATCTTTTGAAGAAGACGCCTTGGCACATTCTTATATTCGCCTTCTCTATGTATGTAATCATTTATGGCTTGCACAATGTGGGACTAACAGCTTTGCTCGTGCAATGGTGCGAACCAATTGTAACGCAGGGATTATTTCAAGCAAGTTTTATCATGGGGGGGGTAGTTTCATTACTGGCGAACATCTTTAATAATCACCCGGCTCTAATGATTGGGACAATCACTTTAACTGAAATGGGGCTAGATCCAATCACATTAAAGACTATCTATCTTGCGAATATTATAGGTAGTGACATGGGATCGTTATTGTTACCGATTGGTACCCTCGCTTCGCTAATTTGGATGAGTATCCTAAGAAGAAATAAGATAAAAGTGTCTTGGAAAGATTATTTGAGCATATCGTTAATCGTCATACCGATCACAACGATAGTAACGCTGACATTGTTATACTTCTGGGTGCAAATGGTCTTTGCCAATTGACATCTACGCTGGTCATGCTCGTATGTAGTCCCTTATATGTATATGTAATCGTCGTGTTAAAAGTGTGTGGTTTTAACTTGAATCGGCAGAAGTCCCCACTACTAAGGTGAGATGAAGTTCAATCTCTCCTTAGTAGTGGGATGAATGTAAAGTGGTATATAATTTGTACGGTTATTTCCTTATTTTAACTTACATAGATTTAAATTTCTGATAATCAAAAGTAGTTGTCGAAAAGCATCGTCCATATTGCTAGCAGTGATATGAACATGTTCAATCTCTGTATGCTGATGGATAGAATGCTCATAGCGCGGGTCGTAGTAGTGTTCGAGTAAGAGTTTTGTAACTGATGCAAAGTCACCGATTGCCAAGTCATCTTCGATTTGTTTGGCAATGGGGGTATGCAGCCGTTTTTTAATAATTTGAAAGGCATCTTTGAAATGAACTGGATATTTTTGTGGCTCATAATCAGCAAGAATATTATTGACTCGTTCTTCAATAGGTAAGTGTATGCTGAGTTGTACGCCTGTTTCTTTTTTATGGAATAAGAAGGCAGGCATACTGACTTTGCCAATCCGTCTACTTTCGCCTTCGATGAAAACATACGGTGCTGTTCTCAGTCGAACCAATTCATGAACGAGCAGTGAGTCGAATTTCTTTTGATTGCTTGGCTCCAGTCCAATTTGACCGAAAATAGAACCACGGTGGCCCGCGATATGTTCGAAATCGAGGACGGGAAATCCTTTGTCAGCTAGCCTCTTCAAAATAGCAGTTTTGCCTGATCCGGTATAGCCGTTAAGTACAACAAAGGTCGGTGCGAAGTCCTCACGTTCCAACTCATGGACGACCCATTGTCGAAAAGTACGAACCCCACCTGTCAACCGAGTTGTATGGATACCCATTAAATCAAGGACAGTGGCGGCCGTTTTACTGCGAATACCGCCACGCCAACAAAATACGGTCATCGGTGTATCAATGTTTTTGAAGGCGCGGATGAAGTCGGGCAGTTTTTTCGAAAAGATTTCAAGTCCCCTATCCTTGGCGACATCTTGCCCGACCTGTTTGTATAGCGTTCCAATTTCAGCTCGTTCTTCATCATCAAAAACAGGAATATTGATGCTTCCAGGAATTGTGGCCTCATTAAATTCTTTCGGGGACCGAACATCAATAAATGTATGTGGTCCCTTTGCTTGCACAGCCAATAATTCGTCTATTGTCAAGTCTTTAAACATCTCTTTCACCTTCTAGCTAAATTATGAAACCGTGATACGACCTTTGTTGTCCTCTGTTACCTCTCCGATGATTCGTGCATCAACGCCTTGTTGCTGAAGGTCATTCAACAAGTTGGTGGCCTCATGTTCTGCTAGTGCAATGAGCAATCCACCAGAAGTGACCGCGTCGCATAAAATCCAACGATCAATTTGATCTAATGTATCTGCATACGTTACGATATCCGCTACATGAGCAAAGTTATTTTTTGTGCCTCCAGGTACTTTACCTACTGCGGCAAGTTCTTTTGTACGTGGTAAAACAGGTACTTGGTTGGCATGTATATGAATGCCAACGTTACTTGCTTTGGCCATTTCAGATGTATGTCCTAATAATCCGAAGCCTGTTACATCAGTGGCAGCATGGACATCATATGTAGCCATTGCTTCTGCAGCTGTTTTATTAAGTGTAGTCATCACTTTTGTCACTTCAACCACTTCATCTTCAGTCAATAATCCATTTTTCAATGAAGTCGTGTAAATACCAACACCAATCGGTTTTGTTAATAACAGCTTATCGCCAGGCTTAGCTCCGGCATTGGTCCGTACTTTATCGGGGTGAACGACTCCTGTAACCGCCAGTCCGAATTTCGGTTCCTGATCGTCGATGGAATGTCCGCCGACCAGTGTAACGCCAGCTTCTTTTAATTTATCACCCGCGCCGCGTAAAATGGCTGCAAGGATGTTTTTATCTAAAGTGGCAATCGGGAAAGCTACAATATTGAGTGCTGTAATTGGTTTACCACCCATCGCATAGACATCGCTAATCGCATTGGTCGCCGCAATTTGCCCGAAATCATAAGGATCATCAACAATCGGTGTGAAAAAGTCGAGCGTTTGCACCATTGCAATGTCGTCCGTTAGTTTATAAACACCTGCATCATCACTTGTATCAAGACCAACGAGTAAATTAGGATCAGGTGTTGCAGGAGGAAGACTACGCAATACTTGCGCTAAATCAGCAGGTCCAATTTTACAGCCGCAGCCGCCTTTTGTTGTGAGTGAAGTCAATTTTACTGGAATCGTATTGTCCATCGTGCATCCACCTTTCGATTGTAAACCTGTTATTAATCTTAACACAATGATGGGAAATGCTTATTATTCATCACTTCCCAAAAAGGTATTGCTAATTTTCACTAAATAGCGTATGGTTATCAATAACAGAAATTTAACTTAATAATAGTTTTTCTTATCTAGAGAGGTATAGGGACTGGCCCATTGACACCTCAGCAACCGCCATAATTGGTACGGTGCTAATTCCAGCAAGTCGAGAAATCGGCTTGATAGATGAGGAAAAGACTTAGTCAAATGTAGAGTCTTCTTCCTTTATTCAATTAAAGGAAGAGGCTTTTTTGTTTCTATATTAATTTTTAAAACAGGATAAATAAAAGGTGAAAATAGAGAGGGGATAGACAGTTGGCAAATTTACTTGAGACGATGAAAGAGCGTATTTTGATTGGTGATGGTGCGATGGGAACATTGCTGTATACAAATGGGGTAGACCGTTGTTTTGAGGAGCTAAATTTGACACATCCTGAGCAAGTGTTAAATATTCATCAAGCTTATATTCAGGCAGGGGCTGATGTGATTCAAACGAATACATACGGCGCCAACTACATAAAATTAGCACGTTATGGACTAGAGGATAATGTCGAAGAAATCAATAGGGCAGCCGTTGCTATTGCTAAAAAAGCGGCCGGGAAAAATACGTTTATTCTCGGGACGATTGGTGGCATTCATGGCTCCAAAACACTGATTGGTACAAAAGAAGAAATCGAGCAAAGCTTTAAGCAACAACTACAATGCCTGCTTGCTGAAGGTGTGGATGGCATTTTATTAGAAACCTATTATGATTTTGATGAATTAACAGCAGTGCTCAAAATTGCACGGGAAGCGACGGATATTCCAATTATTACGAATGTCTCGATGCATGAAGCAGGAGTGCTACAAAATGGCTTGGCGCTGGCAGATGCTTTGCAGCAGTTGGAAGTGATAGGTGCGGATGTTGTGGGAGTTAATTGTGGATTAGGGCCTTACCATATGTTAAAAGCTTTAGAGGAAGTCCCATTGCCGAAACATGCCTTATTGGCTGTGTACCCGAATGCTAGCTTCCCGAGCTATACGGATGGCAAATTAACGTATGAAAATGAACCCGATTATTTTGGTAAACTGGCGCTTAATTTCCGTAAGGAGGGTGTTGGTTTACTAGGAGGATGTTGTGGTACTACGCCGGCGCATATTCGCGCACTGGTAGAAGGGCTAACGAATCGGGTACATGTGCAAGATAAGCAAGTGAAAGAGCATTCAGCTCCGGTGAGTGCTACAGAATCGAAGGATTTGGATAAACCGACCTTGCTTGAAACAGTGAAAAAGCGGCATTCGATTATTGTGGAATTGGATGCGCCTAAGCATCTAAACACGGCTAAGTTTTTTGAAGGGGCACAGGCTTTGCATGATGCAGGTGTGGATGCTATTACATTGGCTGATAACTCCCTGGCATCCCCAAGAATTTGTAATGCATCAATGGGATCATTAGTGAAGCAAAATATTGGTGCAACGCCTCTTGTCCATGTGACCTGTCGAGATCGTAACCTCATCGGCTTGCAATCGCATCTTATGGGACTGCACACAATGGGCATTACTGAATTATTGGCAATCACAGGAGATCCAACGAAAATTGGTGATTTTCCTGGTGCGACATCTGTTTTCGATGTGACATCTTTTGAATTGATTCAACTCATTAAGCAATTTAATGAAGGAATCTCATGGTCAGGTAAGTCGTTACAACAAAAAACATCGTTTACAGTGGCGGCAGCCTTTAACCCAAATGTGCGTCATATCGAGCGAGCTGTACAACGAATGGAGAAAAAAATAGATGCTGGGGCTGATTACTTTATCACGCAGCCAATCTATAGCCCAGAAAAAATTATTGAATTGTATGAAGCGACAAAGCATATTCAAGCGCCGATTTATATTGGTATTATGCCATTGACGTCGTCACAAAATGCAGAGTTTCTTCACAATGAAGTGCCAGGTATTAAGCTAACAGATGAAGTCCGTGCAAGAATGGGACTATTTGCGGGAGACCGTGAACAGTCTACGCGAGAAGGTATTGCAGTGGCGAAGGAATTGATTGACGTGGCTTTGGAGCATTTCCATGGGATCTATTTAATTACGCCGTTTATGCGTTACGATATGACTGTCGATTTGACAGAGTACATTAATGAAAAAGTAGATGCAGGTGCGACGAATAAGGTCATGAGAACAGCGAGTATTGTACATTAAAATGAAAAGGTATCTTCCTTGTTCGTTGTGTGAACTGGAAGATACCTTTTTAATGCAATATATATTATACTGTCTTCTGTTCAATTGAAAAGCTGCCCGAATATCGGTATTAGCTTTGTTTATTCAGCTAAAATATGCTGTGATACAATCTCTAAAGACTTCTCATTAATAATTGGAAAGTCTCTTAATGTCCAATAGGGTACGATGAAAATATGGTTATTTTTGACGGCTTTAAGGTTTTTCCAAAGTGAACTGTCCATCATTTCCTCGAAATTTTTCTCTGCATCGGAATCTCCACCTATGACTGGAAACCCAACTTGAACAAAGATATAGTCAGCATCAAAATCTGGTAAAGTCTCGATGGAAATAGGTTCAGCCTTGCCGATGGCTTCTACGCTTTCACTAGCTTGAAGCCCCAAATCACCATAAAGAATTCCACCTAGTTGTTGTTTTGTTCCATAAACACGATATTCTTTAGGCAAAATACGAAGGACAACAGCCGTTTTACCAGAGTCGATGAGGGGAGCAATCTTGCTTTTAGCATCGGCAACTTTATCTTCGTATTGCTTCAGCCAGTTATCTGCCTCTTGTGTTTTACCAAGTACTTCTGCAAATAGGCGAAAATCATCACGCCAATTGGCGCTTTCCTCTAAAATGATTGTAGGTGCAATTTTATTCAAAGAGTCAAATTGTTCAACATGTCCTTGTCGGGCAATGATTAGATCAGGCTCCGCTTGTAATATTGCTTCGAGATTAATATCATCCCCAAGTCCTACTACTCCGTCAAGTGGATTCCCTTCCATGTATTCCAAGTCTGTATTTCCTAAATATGTAGCCATCGCATATGGTTTTGTACCTAAAGCAATCATGGAATCAGCTAGGCGATAATCCAACACGGCAATTTTACTTGGTTCACCAATGATTGTCGTTTCTCCTTGGAGATGCTTAATGACACGCTTCGTTTGCGAATCTGAAGATGTTTCATTACTTTCAGGTTCTACGACTTGCTGATTGTCTGCATTTTTTTCATTTGAACTACATCCAACTGTGAATAATGTAACAACTGTAAGTGCTATAAACATAGTGATAAATGATTTGCAATTCATGAATAATCCTCCCGGTTACTTTTAATGGCGAAAAGTATATTTTTGTTAACTAATAATGATAATCATTCTCAATTAATTAACTTGATATAATAATAGACGATTATTAAAATTTAGTCAACACTGGATAGAAATCTTTATTAGTATCCTTTTGTATACTATGGCACTTAAAAGAACGTACTTCCTTTATTGGTTAATTTGCCCCATACTAACATATATAGAACTAGTACTATTCAACAAAGATAGAAGGAGGATTTTATAATGAGTAACGAAAACGTTGTATCAAGAGGTATTAGAAGTGTAAGAGATGTTGTTTTCCAAGAAAATTCACCGACACATAAAGTAGGATTGGTTATTGAGCCTGGGAATTGGGAGGAAGCTGATCCTTTCCTATTGATGGCAGAGGACTTTTTTGTACGTGGCACATTCGGTATGCACCCACATCGTGGCATGGAGACGGTGACGTATGTTATTGAAGGCAAGCTAGAGCATTCGGACAATAAAACCGGTGGCGGAGAGCTGCTACCAGGGGACGTCCAGTGGATGACTGCGGGACGAGGAATCATTCATACAGAAGATCCGGCTGTCGGTGATGTAGTTCGTTCCTTGCAACTATGGGTCAATCTTCCAAGTGATAAAAAAATGACGGAGCCACGCTATCAAAATATGCGTGCGCAAGATATGCCTGTTCGCGAAGAAGAGGGGGCTGCTATCCGTGTGTTTTCCGGTTCCTCAATGGGCGTAACGGCTGCTACGAAAAATCATGTACCTGTGACGATAGTGGAGTTAAACATCGATGCAGGGGTGACAGTTATGCAAGATCTACCGGGAAGTTATAACGGGTTTCTATATATCGTAGAAGGACAAGGAACGTTTGGCAAAGACAACACGGTAGGCAAAGAAGGACAAGTTCTCTGGCTTGAACGTGGAGTGGATACTGAACAGACTGAATTGACCATTCATGCGACAGAGCAATTACGCGTCGTCTTATATGCAGGACAACCGATTGGTGAAAAAGTCGTCGCACGTGGCCCATTTGTGATGAATTCAGAAGAAGAGATTGTTCAAGCATACAAAGATTACCGAGAAGGCAAATTCGAGTAAGTTTTTTAAAGACCCCTTGTAAATGGGCATTCCATTTACAAGGGGTCTTATTGGCTTATGATGAAGTTTTTGCTGTGACTAATTTCTCTGCAACCTGCAAGGCTTGATCAAAATCAGCTATCAAGTCATCGACATGCTCAAGCCCTACTGAAAAGCGCAGCAGACCATCTGTGATGCCACGTTTTTCTCGTTCAGCTTTAGGCATTGCAGCATGGGACATTTGTGCTGGATAAGAAAGTATAGATTCGACGCCACCTAGACTGACGGCGAAAACTGGGATTTTGACGTTTTCGACAAATGCTTTGGCTGTCTCTCTGTTTGGTAAGCGGAATGATAATACAGCGCCTGCACTTGTTGACTGTTTTGCATGGATAGTGTGTCCTGGATGATTTGGTAAGCCAGGGTAAAACACTTCTTCCACTAATGCATGCCCATCCAAATAGGCAGCGATTTTAGTTGCGGAGGCAGTTGATTGCATCAAGCGAGCGCCCAATGTTTTGATGCCTTGTATGAGTGCATAGGAATCTTGTGCACCTAAAATAGCACCGAAAGAATTTTGGATGAATGCTAAGCGATTGCCGAGCTCCTCATCCTTTGCCACAGCGAGACCAGCGATGATATCACTATGCCCCGATAAAAACTTCGTTGCACTGTGCAGGACAATATCCACACCAAGATCGAGTGGACGCTGATAAAGAGGTGACATGAATGTATTATCAAGGAATGTTAAGCATTCATGCGCTTTGGCAATAGTGACGACCGCTTCAATATCCGTAATGCCAAGACGTGGATTGGAAGGTGTTTCGATGTAAATTAATTTCGTATTTGGTTGGATAGCTTGCTTGACTGCTGCTAAATCGCCTAAATCTACAAAAGTATGATCAATCCGGAATTTCGTCAATACTTCAGTGACAAAACGAAATGTTCCACCGTAAACATCCTCGGTGATGACAATATGATCATCAGCAGACAACAGCATGAATGCAGAGGAAATAGCAGCAATGCCAGAAGCAAATGCCAGCCCTCTCGCACCGCCTTCCAAGGCTGCAATTGTTTTTTCCAAAGCATCCCTTGTTGGATTGCCCGAACGACTGTAGTCATATGGACCGAACTTATCAAAGCTCTCCTGATGGAATGTAGAGGATAAGTAAATCGGAACGTTGACAGCACCTGTTTTTTGCTCAAAATCGCCACGTGTCGATGCGTGGATAATCGTCGTTTCCAATCGTTCTTCATGTGAACTCATAGTTGAGGCACCTCGCTTTTTAATGTGGCAAATACTTGTTTCAAATCGGCAATTAAGTCTACCGCATCCTCTACTCCTACTGAAAAGCGTAACAATTTTTCATCGACACCTCGGCGTAGTCGTTCTTCCAGCGGGATATCTGCATGGGTTTGTGTCGTTGGGTAGGTAATGAAACTCTCCACACCACCAAGACTTTCTGCAAATGTAATGAGTCTTAGGTTTTCTAGAAATGGTCCAACCCATTCGCCCTCTTGTAGGCGGAAGGATAGCATCCCACCTTTTCCTGGATATAGTACATCTTTGACAAGTGGCTCACTTTGTAAGAAATCTACAATAGTTTTCGCATTGGCATCATGCTGCTTCATGCGTAAATGAAGCGTTTTTAATCCACGAACGATTAACCATGAATCGAAAGGCGACAAAACCGCGCCAATCGCATTGTGATTAGTACCAAGTTTGGTACAAAGCTCCTCTCCCTTCGCCACAACCAATCCAGCAAGCACATCATTATGACCGCCAATATATTTCGTTGCACTATGCAAAACAATATCAGCGCCAAGCTCAATTGGTCTTTGGAAATACGGTGTGTAAAATGTGTTATCGACAATGAGCAACAAACCATGCCTTTTAGCGAGTTCTGCGTATTGAATAATATCAATTTCCTGCATCAAAGGATTGGTTGGTGTTTCGATAAAAAGGGCTTTTGTTTTCTCTGTAATCAAGTTCTCAGTCTCTTTAACGTCTTTATAATCTGTATACGTCGTCGTAATCGAATAGATATCGGCATAATAGTCTAGCAGACGATAGGTCCCACCGTAAATATCTTCTGGACCAATCAATTCGTCGCCTGAGCGGAATAGAGATAACACTAATTGAATCGCAGCCATACCGGAA
Organism: Sporosarcina sp. FSL K6-2383; assembly: GCF_038618305.1. Taxonomy (NCBI): domain Bacteria; kingdom Bacillati; phylum Bacillota; class Bacilli; order Caryophanales; family Caryophanaceae; genus Sporosarcina; species Sporosarcina sp. FSL K6-2383. The sequence goes on along the minus strand of NZ_CP152017.1, from coordinate 3,595,822 downwards.
CTACAGGCAAAACCCGCGTCTCCGCCTTCTAAGTTCGCAATGCCTTCTTCTAAAATGGAGCGTGTTGGATTTTTGGTTCGTGAGTAGTCATAGCCAGTCGATTGACCGAGTCCGTTGTGCTTAAAAGCTGTAGATAAATAAATCGGTGGGTTCACCGCCCCAGTTTTCAAATCGCTGTTATTTCCTAGCTGCACTAATCGTGTTTCAAAACTTTTGTTTGTCATTGTCATCATCCTTTTCGTTTGAAATAAATTACGCCGGGCTGTAAATGAAGAGGGAATCCCTGCAGAATAAAATTGAAAAGAGGACCCTCTATAAGAAGAGGGCCCTCAAAAATATTGAAGTCAATCTTCTTATCTTCAAGACAGCTATCGTCTATTGGAATTAGCACCATACCCTAATTAGGCTGGTTGCTGAGACATCATCGGGCCACTCCCTACGTCTCTCTTGATAAGAATAAAATATGAAGTTGTTAGAAAATATTAATTTATCCAACTCTATCACGTTGAGAAAAAAAAGACAAGAGGATTATTAATCCGACTTGTCTTTTTTGATGGTGGGTGTCTTATCTGTAACATCTAGTATGTCTAGCAGGAACACAAACACAGGAATCCCAATAATCAATCCCCAGACGCCAAAGAAGTTTTGTGAAAAAATGAGCACAATAAACGTATAAAAAACGGGTAAATCTGTTTTCGAAGACATCAGTTTTGGATTTAAGATATAAGCTTCAATTGCATGGATAACCATGACGGCTATAAATAAGTAAATGACTGTTAAGTATCCGCCAATCGTAAAACCAATAATAGTGAGGGGGACTAAAGAAATAATGACCCCTGCGACTGGGATGAGCCCTAAGAAGAAAATCATAATGCCCAATCCAATAATTTGTGGGAATCCAAGTATCATCAAAATAATGACTGATAACACTGTATTCACAAGTGCGATAATAAACTGAGCTTCTATTACTTTTCCAAATGTACGCGAAAACTTTTTCCCGAAGAATTCAATTTCATAATAGAACGGTGCAATTTTACTACTTTTAAATTTATTCGTGAATTCAATTAAACTTGGCTTTTCAAGAAGGAAAAACAGGCTAAGGATTAAGGCAATCAATACTTGAACACTGGTTTTACTAATATCTGTAAAGGATTTTAGTAGAAATGAAAAACCATTTTCTAAATAGGCAGTAATTTTTTCACTAGAAACGATGGACTCAATAAAATTGATTAATGGATTATCGTAGGATTGGGTAGAGAAGCTTGTAATCTGCTTAATTAACTGGCTGATTTCTAGTGAAATAATCGGTAAATACTTAACTAGACCAACCGTCAGTATACCGACAATCGTCGTATAGAGTAGGAGAACGAGTGCTTTTCGATTGAGGCGGACGTGCTTGAACGTAAATTCTACAAGTCGATCCATCAAAAAGGCGAAAATAAATGTTAGTAGAATTAAATTCATCATACTTCTGACGCTGTACAAAATTAAAATGATTAAAGCAAAAATAATGACCCGTTTTACTCCTTTATTCTTAAAGAAATCAGTTATCACTTCCATATTTAGATAATACCCCTCATTAATTATTTTGAGTGAAGATTATGTCGTAATACGTCTACTAACAGTATCAGCCTAAAGAGTAGATTTTACAAGTGGGAACTCCAGTCGTTATCCATCTTTTTAGAGATATTCTACCCAATTATATGTGTAAATAACGATTAGAAAAGTATTTTCCTCCATTTTGCAAAAAAAATAGAGAGACACGTATTAATTGAGATTGGTTTATGTAATAAGACATTACTGTGAACATATGGAAAACCGACTAATATTATTATATAATGTAAGCAAGAGAAGGAGTGATACTATGTTGAAGAAAAGCACAATTATCATCCCGGAAAACCCGCTGTCTAGTTTTTTATTCAGCGATACGCGTTCGGCGGTTATTTGGTTATTTATAAGACTTTATGTCGGTTATGCATGGTTGACTGCTGGCTGGGGGAAAGTGCGAAGTGATGCTTGGACGGGTGAAAATGCCGGAGCAGCGATTAATGGATTTGTTTCAGGTGCCATTGCGAAGTCTCAGGAAGGTGGAGATGTGTCCGGTTGGTTTGCGACATTTTTGGAAAATGCCGTATTACCAAATGCTAAACTATTCGGATTCGTAGTTGCATATGGTGAATTATTAGTTGGTCTAGGGCTGGTCTTTGGATTATTAACAGGAATTGCAGCGTTTTTTGGTGCATTAATGAACGTCAGTTTTTTGCTAGCTGGAACATTAAGTACGAACCCAGTTCTGTTCATCTTAGCAACTTGGTTGGTACTCGCATGGAAAGTAGCTGGCTGGTATGGTCTTGACCGTTTCGCATTACCAAAGCTAGGAACACCGTGGCAGAAGACGAATAGGGGTTAGAGAAAATTTTGCCAGGAGTAATCTCGTAATTTGAGATTACTCCTGTTTTTATGGCTAGAAAGAATTATGAAATATCGTTATATGTTATCACTCTGTTGAATAACCATTTACTTGTAATTATAATTATCAAGCAAGAACTAGAAAACTTCCTGTTTACTGGACATTTCCGGTTTACTTTCGGCAACAGATGGACGACATAATAACCGCAGGAATAGTTTTGTTAGCAATGATTTCGTCATTACCAACAAAACCGTTCTCAATCATCTTGTTGTGCATCATTGCCTGTCGTAAACCTCCAATGCTCAAGTGAAAAATGGAGGTACTTGGAAAGAAAAGAATAGATGACACTGTTAAAGAGTGTAGGTTCCCGAAGATACAATTTCGGGAACTAGTGCACATTGAAGCAAGCATTTATTTCTTGATTTTGCATAACTACTCTAAGAAAGTGATAGGATTTAAAATAGTAATGGGGAACAGTATAGAAATAGCGGCAGCCGCCAAAATTGCATCTTTGGCGGCTTTTATAGAGTTAGAATTACTCTATTCTTTTATTCCCAAGAGCATTGGTACTTTGTGGAGTATTTCCTTTGGAGAGCGACGGGTGGACGGCTATCATACGATTACCGAAGGAAAAAATTGGGGATGTGACGTAGTCACATCCCCAATTTTAAAAATAGCCGGGTTATTGTATAGTAGCCGTTCATTCCCAAAGCGTTCCAAAGGGATAAAATACACTAAGTCTTTACTATCTAATTAAGATATTTTTTCGGCAATCAATAGACGTTTCATGTTATATAACATCGAAATTGGGGTAAATGGTGTATACTATTGGTACTTAAAGTAATCGGAAGAAGGAGATAACATGAGTTCAAAATATGCAGATGATAGCTTGGCATTACATACGGATCTTTATCAAATCAATATGGCGGAATCGTATTGGGCGGATGGAATTCATAATCGAAAATCAGTGTTTGAATTATTTTTTAGAAGCTTACCATTTGGTAATGGCTATGCAATATTCGCGGGACTTGAAAGGGTGCTTGATTATTTGCGCAATCTTCAATTCAGCGAAAGTGATTTAGCTTATTTAAAGGATGACCTTGGTTATGAGGATGACTTTATTAGTTATTTGAAGGATTTGCGTTTCACTGGCGATGTTTATTCAATGGTTGAGGGAGAGTTGGTTTTTGCCAATGAACCCATTATTCGAATTGAAGCGCCACTTATCCAAGCGCAGCTTATTGAAACGGCTGTTTTGAATATCGTTAATTATCAAACGCTAATTGCAACGAAAGCAAGTCGCATCAAACAGGTTGTGAAGGATGAAGTGGTCATGGAATTTGGGACACGCCGTGCGCATGAAATGGATGCGGCAATTTGGGGTGCCCGCGCGTCCATTATTGGGGGCATTGAAGCGACGAGTAATGTACGTGCTGGGAAAAGATTTGATATACCTGTTTCAGGGACACATGCTCATTCCATGGTGCAAGCTTATAAAAGTGAATATGAGGCATTTCATTCATACGCGAAACGCCATAAGGATTGTGTTTTCCTTGTAGACACTTATAATACGCTGAAGATTGGTATTCCAACCGCGATTCAAGTGGCGAAAGAATTAGGGGACACAATCAATTTCATCGGTGTGCGTCTCGATAGCGGCGATATTTCATTTTTATCGAAAGAAGCGCGCCGTATGTTGGATGATGCAGGATTCACAGAGGCGAAGGTGGTCGTTTCAAATGATTTGGATGAGTATACAATTTTGAACTTGAAAGCGCAGGGAGCAAAGGTAGACGTCTGGGGAATCGGAACGAAACTGATTACAGCCTATGATCAGCCAGCGCTTGGAGCGGTATATAAAATTGTTTCCATTGAAAATGCAGAAGGCGAAATGACTGATACGATTAAGATTTCCTCAACAACGGAAAAAGTGACAACACCAGGACGGAAAAAATTGTATCGCATTATTGACTTGGAGAATGGCAAGGCTGAAGGGGACTACATTACGATGTACGATGAAGACCCAGAGTCTGAACAACGCCTTAAAATGTTCCATCCAGTTCATACCTTTATCTCGAAGTTTGTAACGAATTTTGAAGCGAAAAATTTGCATCAGAAGGTTGTTGAAGATGGGAATGTCATCTATGCAAATCCACCGTTGTTGCAAATGCGTGACTATGCGAAAGAAAACTTGAATTTATTATGGGATGAATATAAACGCTCATTGAATCCAGAAGAATATCCAGTCGATTTAAGTCAAAAATGCTGGGATAACAAAATGCGTAATATCCAGGAAGTTCAGGAAATGGTTGAAGACTTTAACTTCAATCAGCAGTAGTTCCTCACTTTTATAAGTGGCAGGATGAATAAGTAAGGGGTAGATGAGATCATGACGCTACAGGAGAAAATCATTGCAGAGTTCAAGGTGCAGTCGGCTATTGATCCTCAGGATGAGATTCGTAAGTCTGTTGATTTTTTAAAAGCCTATGCAAGAAAAAATCCATTTTTAAATGGCTTTGTGCTGGGGATTTCAGGTGGACAGGATTCAACGTTGGTCGGCAAGCTAGCTCAGATAGCTGTCGATGAGTTGAACGATGAGGTGGGAGCGAATCACTATAAATTCATTGCGATTCGATTACCTTATGGTGTTCAGTTTGACGAAGAGGATTGCCAAGATGCTCTTGATTTTATCGGACCAACGTTGGTGTATACGGTAAATATAAAAGAGGCTGTTGATGCGAGTGAGCGTACATTGATGGTTGCGGGTGTGAAGCTGACGGATTACTCCAAGGGCAATGAAAAAGCGCGGGAACGGATGAAGGTCCAATACTCTGTTGCTGCAATGCATAATTGTGTGGTGCTTGGAACGGATCATGCGGCGGAAGGGATTACCGGATTTTATACGAAGTTTGGGGATGGTGGTGCTGATCTGATGCCGATCGCTAGATTAAACAAGCGGCAAGGGAAGCAGCTGCTAAATAAACTCGATTGTCCAGCCCATCTCTATTCGAAAGTGCCAACTGCGGATTTGGAAGAGGATAAGCCTGCATTGCCAGACGAAGTTGCCTTAGGAATTACGTATGACCAAATTGATGATTATCTTGAGGGGAAAGAAATTCCGACAGAACCCCGTGAAAAACTAGAGAATTATTTTTTGCGCTCACAACATAAACGGCATATGCCAATTACAATTTTCGATGATTTTTGGAAATGACAGTTGAAGGACTCCTATAAAAGGGGGTCCTTTTCATTTGCTTTGGCAAATGAATCCTCCGGAGGATGTCACGGATTTTGAAGTGAGTTGATTGAGGCAGTCTAAGTACGCGACGTTCCGTCGCAACGACTGCCCAATCCAAAATCCGGACGCAATCACGCCGAGGCGCGCTTGATTTTTTGCTTTAGCAAATGAATCCTCCGGAAGCAATCGCTCCGAGGCGTAATTGATGGGCTTAAGTTGTATGGAAAAGGGTTATCCTGTATTATTAAATTATATTTTGTTAATATTTAGATAAGGTGATTATTGTATCCAATTGGGGGATTTGAGATGACGTATAAAGGAATGATTGAAAAGGTTCTCACGAATATTGAACAAGTAATGATTGGAAAACGAGATATTGCGGAGTTGAGTGTGGTTGCGCTTCTTGCAGGGGGACATGTCTTACTTGAGGATGTACCGGGTGTCGGTAAAACGATGATGGTTAAGGCGTTGGCAAGGTCAATAGGTGCTGATTTTAAAAGGATTCAGTTTACGCCTGACTTACTCCCTTCAGATGTTCTTGGTGTATCAATTTACAATCCAAAAGAGATGGAGTTTGAATTTAGGCCGGGTCCGATTATGGGGAATATTGTTCTTGCGGATGAAATTAACCGAACATCACCGAAGACGCAATCAGCACTGTTGGAAGGAATGGAAGAATCCTCAGTGACGATCGATGGTGAAACGATGAGGCTTCCGCAACCATTTTTTGTTATGGCAACACAAAATCCAATTGAGTATGAGGGAACATATCCATTGCCAGAAGCGCAATTGGACCGATTCTTATTTAAGTTGAAAATGGGCTATCCGACGAAGCGAGAGGAGTCAGAAATCCTGAGCCGAGCTGAAAAATCAGTGCCGCTAGACAAGTTAGATACAGTTATTTCGCTGTATGATTTGAAGGAGTTGCAAAGGGCAGTCACAACGGTAACGGTCGATGAAACGATTAAATCGTATATTGTGGACTGCGCTTCAGAGACGCGTAATCATCCTTACGTCTATTTGGGCGTCAGCCCGCGAGGATCGTTGGCATTGATGAAGGCGTGTCAGGCTTTTGCATTAATGAACGGTCGGACTTATGTGACACCGGATGATGTGCAATACCTTTCACCGTTTGTTTTTGGTCATCGTATGATCTTGCGTCCCGAAGCAAAATATGAAGGGATTTCCACGAAGGAAATTGTGGATCGGATATTGACTAAGGTGCGTGTGCCGGTGAATAAGGTCGGACTCAAATGATAAAAATAAAAAAGATGCTTGATATTTCTGGGCAATTCCTTTTCATATTAGCTGTCTTAGTCGTGACTTATGTTTTCGCTATGTTTCAAGGGGGCCAAGTTAGTTGGGTAATTTTTTATAGTCTACTGCCTTTTGTTCTGTATTCGGCTATGTTATTTCTCTATCCGCTTTCAGGGGTTACAGTAAAACGTTCTATTCGCGCAATGAATATTCAAAACGGCGGTAAATTTCAAGTGTCATTAACGGTGAGGCGTAACAGTCGCTTTCCGTTATTATATACAGTTGTGACAGAAAAATGGGAAGAGGATGAAACGGCTTTATTGGCAGGTGAGCAACGAAAAAAAATGTTTCTTTTTGGATTTCGTAAAGAAATGGAATGGCATTATGAAATTGAACAACTGCCTAGAGGAGAGCATGTTCTACAAGGTGTAGTCATTGAAGTGTCGGACTTTTTTGGCTGGCTTCGTAAAACGAAAATGATTGAGGCGAGGGATACTATTTTAGTGTTCCCTAAAATGATAGATTTGCATTATGTTCCGTTCGACACACAATATGACCGGGGTACACTTGCTTCGTTATTGAATATTGTCAAGGATACAACGATGGCGACGGGGGTTCGTGGCTATCAGCCTGGAGATCGAGTAACATGGATTCATTGGAAATCATTTGCAAGGACACAGACGTTGATGACGAAAGAGTTTGAGGACAGGCGCTCGCAAGAAGTGTTGTTACTTTTGGATGGTAGAGTATCTACTGTGTTTGAGGAACAAGTAGAATTTACGGCTTCTATTTTGAAGGAAGCCTCCAGTCATCAGGCGGAGCTAGCGTTGGTGACGACAGGGCTTGATTCTTCTCTATTTCCTTTTATTCATTCTGAGGAGCAGCTCCATCAAGCACTTGTTCACCTTGCAAAAATAAAACCTACTGCGGAAGACAAGACAGCACCATTAGTAGATTTCAGCACGGAATTTCAGCATGGGGGCGGCATTGTACTGATTACCGCTAAGCCCGATTGGCTCTTAATGCAGTCAGTACTACGCAATGCTAAAAATGCACGATCAATCATATGTTTTGTTGTTGTGAAAGAGAACGAGCAGATTGATCGAGCGATGGAGAATGATATTCAATTAGCAAGGTCAAAGGGAGTTCTTGTACATATACTTGGGAAAGAACGTTTTAAAGAAGCTTTTCAAGAGGTGGCAGGCTAATGAAGGGACAGCGAATGGACAGGCGGTTTTTAGTTTTCCTTTATATTCTTAGCTTCGTTCTTTTAAGGGAATGGCTCATGCCGGTCATGGAATTGACGGACACGGATTACTTGGAAATATTTTTGCTTTTTGTTGCTCTATCATTTTTATTGGCGTTAGTGCGAGTGAAGTGGTGGATTGCTGTACCCATTAAAGCAGTTTATATCGTGTGGGTCATTCACTATGTGTATTTAGATAAGGTGTTATTTTCAAAGGACACAGTGTGGTACATACTCACAGATTTATTGTCGAATGTTCCGATTATCTTCAGTGCAGATTGGGATGTGATTACGAATCCGTTCAAAACAGCCCTGTTTTTCTTCTTATTATGGATGACGACCTATCTGATTCGACACTGGATTGAAGTGAGGAAAAGTATTCTACTTTTTTACATGATGACGGTTGTTTTTATTGCATCAATTGATACGTATAGTCCTTATTCTGCGGATGGGTCGATTATTAGAATTATGGTAGTGGGTTTATTATTACTCGGTCTTCTTTATGTTTCTAAAAAACTGGAAATGTATAAGGAGCCTATTACGCCGGGGGTCTTCATTGCCTTCTCGCTTCCGCTTCTTTTTATGGTAGCGGTGAGTGGAGCTTTGGCGACTATATTACCGAAGCAGGAACCAATTTGGCCAGATCCTATCCCTTATATTAAGTCAGTTGTTCAAGGAACAGGGGTAGGAGGAGGTTCGGTAGTTTCGAAAAGTGGTTATGATACGGATGATACTACGCTCGGTGGGTCATTCATTCAAGATGATACGGTCGTTTTTGAAGTGAAAGTAGCTAGTAAACAATATTGGAAAATTGAAACGAAAAATACGTATACATCAAAAGGGTGGGAGCAATTACCTGCAAATGGTGAGATGACTGTCTATACATCAGGGATGGAATTAGGGATGCCGACGACTTACGGTGAAATGTCGGATAAGCCGGAGCGATTGGCTGAGTTTCAAGTGACAGAGCCGTTCCCGTTCATCATTTATCCTTATGGAATCAATAAGGTGTTTGCAACGGCTGATGCGCTGTTTCTTCATTCTGAAATGTCGGGGAAGTATAGTACGACACTTGGAGGAAGTGAAGGTTCGCTCGAAGTATACGAAATTGAATTTAAAGAGCCGGAGTATAGTTTAGCGGCGTTAAGGGCTGCGGAAATTACGGATTATGCTGCTGAATCTGAAGATTTCACACAATACTTGCAGCTTCCAGAGCAGCTACCACAGCGAGTAAGGGATTTGGCTGAGGAAATCACTGCACCGATTGATAGTGTCTATGAAAAGACGAGATTAATTGAAGGTTACTTTAAGAAAAATGGCTTTGTGTATACACAGCAAAATGTAGCCATACCCAAAGCAGGAGAAGATTATGTAGATCAGTTCCTCTTCGATACGAAAAGTGGCTATTGTGATAACTTTTCCACATCTATGGTTGTCATGCTACGTAGTCTCGATATCCCTGCACGTTGGGTAAAAGGCTTCGCGCCAGGAGAATCTGTACTAAATGGAGCTGGCGAACGCGTTTATCAGATTACGAATAACGAGGCGCATTCGTGGGTGGAGGCGTATATGCCAGGAGTTGGTTGGATGCCATTTGAACCGACCATTGGTTTTGCCGGCTTGGCAGATGTTAATTATGACTTAGAGTTGGATTTAGCAAATCCAGAATTCCCTGAAGCAAAAGAGCCAGAGCAACCGAAGTCGGAGCAAGCGAAAAAGCCATTGAAAGAGAATACAAATGTGGCGTTTACTAAATATGTAGAATCCATCGGTACATGGTTGAAAAATAATAAATGGCTAGTGATGGTTGTTATAGCTGTACTAGCATTGACTGCTTGGCGAATATTTGTCGCAAGAGCAAAATGGCTGCCGCATGTGCTAATTTATGCAAGTCGTTCAGGCAAAGAAGACTGGGAAACGTTCGATAAACAGTATACAAGTTTGTTGAAGCAGCTAGATCGACTGGGACTAAAACGATCGAGCGGCATGACCTTATCCGATTATGCGACGACTGTCGACGACTATTTTGGTGGAAATGCAATGAGGAAGTTGACAAGCGCTTATGAAAAAGGGTTATATGGCGGGAATACAACCGATCATGAGTGGGCGGATTTGCAGAAAATATGGACAGATTTAATCAATAGGACTTCGAGTTAATTTTTGAAGTATAACCGTAGGGATAGAGTATTGGGAATATAATCCGGTTAATGGTGAAGCGAAAAGTATTTGTTGAAACAGCCGGAAAGGTGTAGAATGATAGGATTAAGAGGAGGTTGTTTCAACTTGAAGCAGGATAATATTTTAGTATTGGATCTAGGTAGTAGTGAGAATACAACAATTGCCCGTTGGATTCGTGAACTAGGCGTGTATAGCGAGATTCATCCTCATGACATTACAGCTCAACAGATTGAACAGTTAAAAATGGTAAAAGGAATTATTTTGAATGGTGGTAAAAATAATATCATTGATGGCGAAGCAATCGATGTATTAGATGAAATTTACTCTTTAAATATTCCGGTCATTAGCGTAGAGCACCCATCAACAAAAGCTTTGAAAACGCTAGAGCAATGGCCGAGTGAAGAGGAAACGAAAGCACTGTTAAATGATTTCGTTTTCGATACATGTAAAGCAGAAGCAAACTGGAATATGAAAAACTTTGTTGATGATCAAGTCGCTTTACTCCGTAAACAGATAGGCGATAAGAAAGTATTATTAGCTCTTTCAGGCGGCGTAGATTCGTCCGTTGTTGCAGCATTATTGATTAAGGCAATCGGCAAGCAATTAGTGTGTGTGCATGTAAACCACGGTTTAATGCGTAAAAACGAGTCTGAGGGCGTTATTCAAATGTTCGAAAAAGACTTGGGAGAAAACCTGGTTTACGTGGATGCAAGCGAACGTTTCTTAGGTAAACTAAAAGGGGTAGACGAGTCAGAAGAGAAGCGTAAAATTATCGGCAATGAATTCATTCGTGTATTTGAAGAAGAAGCGCGTAAATTTGAAGGAATTGACTTCTTGGCACAAGGAACAATCTATCCGGATATCGTAGAATCCGGTACAAAAACACATAAAGTTGTGAAGTCTCACCATAACGTTGGTGGCCTTCCAGAAGACCTGCAATTTGAATTAGTGGAGCCGTTATTCCAATTATTCAAAGATGAAGTACGTGCATGTGGTGTTGAGTTAGGTCTTCCGCATGATATGGTATATCGCCAGCCATTCCCAGGACCTGGTCTAGGTGTGCGCGTTTTAGGTGAAATTGAGCTTGATCGTCTGGAAGCAGTACGCGAATCAGATGCTATTTTACACGAAGAGTTTAAACTTGCAGGATTAGACCAAAAGGTTTGGCAGTACTTTACAGTTGTGCCCAACTTCAAATCTGTCGGTGTACGCAACAATGAACGGACCTATGAATATCCAGTCATTATTCGCGCGGTCAATACAGTCGATGCTCTTACAGCTACGATAGAACCAATCGACTGGCCAATCCTTCTGAAAATCACAGATCGGATTATGAATGAAGTGAAAAATATTAACCGCGTGTGCTACGACCTGTCTCCGAAACCGGGTGGCACGATTGAGTGGGAATAAAATAAAAGTTATCGTATAAAACCGGGAATATGGCCCGGAAGTTTCTACCGAGACACCTTAAATGTTTCGACTACGATTCTAGATAGAGGGAGAAATCCATTCTATTTGGTTTTGTTATGGGAAGTATACGGTGTAACTACGTATACTTCCTATTTTTATTTTCAAAAATTGATTTGAAGGATGGGTAAAATGAAGAAATATTTTGAGTTTGATAAGTTAGGTACAAATTACCGTCGTGAAATTATCGGTGGGCTGACTACATTTTTAGCAATGGCGTATATCCTTGTTGTCAATCCTTTAATGTTGTCCCTTGATGCGATTCCGGATTTACCGGATGCTAAGCGTATGGACAAAGGGGCAGTATTTGTAGCAACGGCACTTGCAGCAGCTGTAGGATCTCTATTTATGGGACTTATTGCAAGATATCCAATTGGGTTAGCACCAGGTATGGGGTTGAATGCATTTTTCGCTTTTTCCGTTGTATTGGGAATGGGTATTCCGTGGCAAACAGCATTAACAGGTGTGTTATTTTCTGGCCTTATTTTCATTGTCTTATCACTATCAGGTTTGCGTGAGATTATTATTAATGCAATTCCAATGCAGCTTAAGTTTGCAGTGGGAGCTGGGATTGGATTATTTATCACATTCCTTGGACTTCAAAATGCAAAAATCATTGTTGCTGATCCAAATACGCTTGTAACACTTGGAGATCTTTCACGCGGTCCGACTTTACTAGCTATTTTTGGTCTTGTTATTACAGTTATTATGATGGTACGTAAAATCAATGGTGCAATTTTTTACGGTATGATCACAACTACTATTGTAGGAATGGTTGTTGGTTTGATTAATCTACCTGAAAAAGTTGTCGACAAAGTACCGAGTGTAGCTCCTACATTTGGTGTTGCATTCGATGCGTTATTCCAAGATCCAGCTTCTTTGCTTACAACACAATTTCTTGTCATTGTCATTACATTCTTATTTGTAGATTTCTTTGATACCGCGGGTACACTTGTAGCGGTTGCGAATCAGGCAGGATTGATGAAAGATGATAAGTTGCCGCGGGCTGGCAAAGCACTACTTGCAGATTCATTGGCAACTGTGACCGGTTCGGTTTTTGGAACGTCAACAACGACCTCTTACATTGAATCATCAGCGGGGGTCGCTGCGGGTGCAAGAACAGGGTTTGCTTCTATTGTAACTGGATTATTATTCTTACTTGCTTTGTTCTTTTCACCGTTACTATTCGTTATCACTTCAGAAGTGACGGCTCCGGCTTTAATTATTGTCGGAGTACTAATGGTATCTACACTTGGTAATATTGAATGGACGAAATTTGAAATTGCAGTACCTGCTTTCTTTACGATTATTGCAATGCCTCTTACTTACAGTATCGCGACAGGAATCGCGATTGGTTTCATTTTCTATCCGATTACAATGATCCTAAGTGGGCGTAAGAAAGAAATTCATCCAATTATGTATGGCTTGTGGGTTATATTTGTTTTGTATTTTATCTTTATTAAGTAATTCTCTATATTATAGAAGGAACGGTTCCCTTGAATGATAAGGGGACCGTTTTATTATAAAGGCTTTACAATTATTAATAATAACTTTACAAAACTGTTGACTTTCATTTTTGAGGGTGGTATATTAATTAAGCAGTCGACGAGAACGACAGAAAACGACAGCGAGCGACATCAAATGAACCTTGAAAACTGAACAGCAAAACGTCAACGAAATACAGCGAAGGTGCTTAACGCACCCAAGCAAAACACATGACATTATTAATTTAATGCCAGCAAGAAATGAGCTATTCATTTTCTTCTATTATGGAGAGTTTGATCCTGGCTCAGGACGAACGCTGGCGGCATGCCTAATACATGCAAGTCGAGCGAATGGATGGGAGCTTGCTCCCAGAAGTTAGCGGCGGACGGGTGAGTAACACGTGGGCAACCTGCCCTACAGATGGGGATAACTCCGGGAAACCGGGGCTAATACCGAATAATCAGTTGGTTCGCATGAACCAACTCTGAAAGACGGTTTCGGCTGTCACTGTAGGATGGGCCCGCGGCGCATTAGCTAGTTGGTGGGGTAATGGCCTACCAAGGCGACGATGCGTAGCCGACCTGAGAGGGTGATCGGCCACACTGGGACTGAGACACGGCCCAGACTCCTACGGGAGGCAGCAGTAGGGAATCTTCCACAATGGACGAAAGTCTGATGGAGCAATGCCGCGTGAGCGAAGAAGGTTTTCGGATCGTAAAGCTCTGTTGTAAGGGAAGAACACGTACGGGAGTAACTGCCCGTACCTTGACGGTACCTTATTAGAAAGCCACGGCTAACTACGTGCCAGCAGCCGCGGTAATACGTAGGTGGCAAGCGTTGTCCGGAATTATTGGGCGTAAAGCGCGCGCAGGCGGTCCTTTAAGTCTGATGTGAAAGCCCACGGCTCAACCGTGGAGGGTCATTGGAAACTGGGGGACTTGAGTACAGAAGAGGAAAGCGGAATTCCACGTGTAGCGGTGAAATGCGTAGAGATGTGGAGGAACACCAGTGGCGAAGGCGGCTTTCTGGTCTGTAACTGACGCTGAGGCGCGAAAGCGTGGGGAGCAAACAGGATTAGATACCCTGGTAGTCCACGCCGTAAACGATGAGTGCTAAGTGTTAGGGGGTTTCCGCCCCTTAGTGCTGCAGCTAACGCATTAAGCACTCCGCCTGGGGAGTACGGCCGCAAGGCTGAAACTCAAAGGAATTGACGGGGACCCGCACAAGCGGTGGAGCATGTGGTTTAATTCGAAGCAACGCGAAGAACCTTACCAGGTCTTGACATCCCACTGCCCGGTGTAGAGATACGCCTTTCCCTTCGGGGACAGTGGTGACAGGTGGTGCATGGTTGTCGTCAGCTCGTGTCGTGAGATGTTGGGTTAAGTCCCGCAACGAGCGCAACCCTTGATCTTAGTTGCCAGCATTTAGTTGGGCACTCTAAGGTGACTGCCGGTGACAAACCGGAGGAAGGTGGGGATGACGTCAAATCATCATGCCCCTTATGACCTGGGCTACACACGTGCTACAATGGATGATACAGAGGGTTGCCAACCCGCGAGGGGGAGCCAATCCCATAAAATCATTCCCAGTTCGGATTGGAGGCTGCAACTCGCCTCCATGAAGCCGGAATCGCTAGTAATCGTGGATCAGCATGCCACGGTGAATACGTTCCCGGGTCTTGTACACACCGCCCGTCACACCACGAGAGTTTGTAACACCCGAAGTCGGTGGGGTAACCCTTACGGGAGCCAGCCGCCGAAGGTGGGACAGATGATTGGGGTGAAGTCGTAACAAGGTAGCCGTATCGGAAGGTGCGGCTGGATCACCTCCTTTCTAAGGAATTATTCGGAATGTAGACCCTTGGGGTCTGCAAGTTGACGTTTTGCGTTCAGTTTTGAAGGTTTATCTTTTATAATAAGAGATGCCTTTTTTAAACTTGTTCATTGAAAACTGGATAAAACGACATTGATAGTAACAAATCAAGAATCAACCACGTAAATAACTTGTTATTTACGATTGCAATACCTTTTTACGTGCATTTGTTTTACATCGCTGTAAGCAAATACACACTAATGAGGGTTTCGAGAAGCAAGTAGTGCTAGGAAGCGATGAAGAGAAAGAAGGAGCGTACTCAGGTACGTGACTGACTGATCGACTGAAGCTGACAACGCAATACGCAGCTTATCGGAAGCCGAATGGTTAAGTTAGAAAGGGCGCATGGCGGATGCCTTGGCACTAGGAGCCTAAGAAGGACGGCACTAACACCGATATGCTCCGGGGAGCTGTAAGTAAGCTTTGATCCGGAGATTTCCGAATGGGGAAACCCACTGCCCATAATGGGGCAGTACGTTTACGTGAATACATAGCGTAAACGAGGCAGACCCGGAGAACTGAAACATCTAAGTATCCGGAGGAAGAGAAAGAAACATCGATTCCCTGAGTAGCGGCGAGCGAAACGGGAAAAGCCCAAACCAGGAAGCTTGCTTCCTGGGGTTGTAGGACACTCTATACGGAGTTACAAAGGAATGGATTAGGCGAAGCGACCTGGAAAGGTCCGCCGTAGCGGGTAAAAGCCCCGTAGTCGAAAGTCCATTCTCTCCAGAGTGTATCCTGAGTACGGCGGAACACGTGAAATTCCGTCGGAATCCGGGAGGACCATCTCCCAAGGCTAAATACTCCCTAGTGACCGATAGTGAACCAGTACCGTGAGGGAAAGGTGAAAAGCACCCCGGAAGGGGAGTGAAATAGATCCTGAAACCATGTGCCTACAAGTTGTCAGAGCCCGTTAATGGGTGATGGCGTGCCTTTTGTAGAATGAACCGGCGAGTTACGATTCCATGCAAGGTTAAGCAGTGAATGCGGAGCCGCAGCGAAAGCGAGTCTGAATAGGGCGAATGAGTATGGGGTCGTAGACCCGAAACCAGGTGATCTACCCATGTCCAGGGTGAAGGTAAGGTAACACTTACTGGAGGCCCGAACCCACGTATGTTGAAAAATGCGGGGATGAGGTGTGGGTAGCGGTGAAATTCCAATCGAACCTGGAGATAGCTGGTTCTCTCCGAAATAGCTTTAGGGCTAGCCTCAAACTTAAGAATCTCGGAGGTAGAGCACTGTTTGGACTAGGGGCCCATCCCGGGTTACCGAATTCAGACAAACTCCGAATGCCGATGATTTATGTTTGGGAGTCAGACTGCGGGTGATAAGATCCGTAGTCGAGAGGGAAACAGCCCAGACCACCAGTTAAGGTCCCCAAGTATTCGTTAAGTGGAAAAGGATGTGGCGTTGCCCAGACAACCAGGATGTTGGCTCAGAAGCAGCCATCATTTAAAGAGTGCGTAATAGCTCACTGGTCGAGTGGCGCTGCGCCGAAAATGTACCGGGGCTAAACGAATCACCGAAACTGTGGATTGATACCTTTGGTATCAGTGGTAGGAGAGCGTTCCAAGGGCGTTGAAGCTAGACCGTAAGGACTGGTGGAGCGCTTGGAAGTGAGAATGCCGGTATGAGTAGCGAAAGAAGGGTGAGAATCCCTTCCACCGAATGCCCAAGGTTTCCTGAGGAAGGCTCGTCCGCTCAGGGTTAGTCGGGACCTAAGTCGAGGCCGAAAGGCGTAGACGATGGATAACAGGTTGATATTCCTGTACCACCTCCCCGCCGTTTGAGTAATGGGGGGACGCAGTAGGATAGGGTGAGCGCACTGTTGGTTATGTGCGTCTAAGCAGTAAGGTGTGGAATGAGGCAAATCCCGTTCCTATAACATTGAGCTGTGATGGCGAGGAGATTAATCTCCGGAGTCCCTGATTTCACGCTGCCAAGAAAAGCCTCTAGCGAGGCGGGAGGTGCCCGTACCGCAAACCGACACAGGTAGGCGAGGAGAGAATCCTAAGGTGATCGAGAGAACTCTCGTTAAGGAACTCGGCAAAATGACCCCGTAACTTCGGGAGAAGGGGTGCTCTGTTAGGGTGTTAAAGCCCGAGAGAGCCGCAGTGAATAGGCCCAGGCGACTGTTTAGCAAAAACACAGGTCTCTGCAAAACCGTAAGGTGAAGTATAGGGGCTGACGCCTGCCCGGTGCTGGAAGGTTAAGAGGAGAGGTCAGCGCAAGCGAAGCTTTGAATTGAAGCCCCAGTAAACGGCGGCCGTAACTATAACGGTCCTAAGGTAGCGAAATTCCTTGTCGGGTAAGTTCCGACCCGCACGAAAGGCGTAACGATCTGGGCACTGTCTCAACGAGAGACTCGGTGAAATTATAATACCTGTGAAGATGCAGGTTACCCGCGACAGGACGGAAAGACCCCGTGGAGCTTTACTGTAGCCTGATATTGAATTCCGGTGCAGCCTGTACAGGATAGGTAGGAGCCTAAGATTCCGGAGCGCCAGCTTCGGAGGAGGCGTTGGTGGGATACTACCCTGGCTGTATTGGACTTCTAACCCATGCCCCTTATCGGGGCAGGAGACAGTGTCAGGTGGACAGTTTGACTGGGGCGGTCGCCTCCTAAAGAGTAACGGAGGCGCCCAAAGGTTCCCTCAGAATGGTTGGACATCATTCGTAGAGTGCAAAGGCATAAGGGAGCTTGACTGCGAGACCTACAAGTCGAGCAGGGTCGAAAGACGGGCTTAGTGATCCGGTGGTTCCGCATGGAAGGGCCATCGCTCAACGGATAAAAGCTACCCCGGGGATAACAGGCTTATCTCCCCCAAGAGTCCACATCGACGGGGAGGTTTGGCACCTCGATGTCGGCTCATCGCATCCTGGGGCTGTAGTCGGTCCCAAGGGTTGGGCTGTTCGCCCATTAAAGCGGTACGCGAGCTGGGTTCAGAACGTCGTGAGACAGTTCGGTCCCTATCCGTCGCGGGCGCAGGAAATTTGAGAGGAGCTGTCCTTAGTACGAGAGGACCGGGATGGACACACCGCTGGTGTACCAGTTGTCTTGCCAAAGGCATCGCTGGGTAGCTATGTGTGGACGGGATAAATGCTGAAAGCATCTAAGCATGAAGCCCCCCTCGAGATGAGATTTCCCATTACGCAAGTAAGTAAGTTCCCTCAAAGAAGATGAGGTTGATAGGTCTGGGGTGGAAGCGCGGCGACGTGTGGAGCTGACAGATACTAATCGAACGAGGACTTAACCTTCTAGTAAAAAGGGCAGGTTGGCCCTGATTTGTGAAACACACTGTCGTATTATTCAGTTTTGAGTGAACAAGCTCAACATAGTCTGGTGACGAAGGCGAAGAGGTCACACCCGTTCCCATCCCGAACACGGAAGTTAAGCTCTTCAGCGCCGATGGTAGTTGGGGGTTTCCCCCTGCAAGAGTAGGACGTCGCCGGGCGCAAGGTCATTGCCAATAGGTAGTGGCTTTTTTTGTTGTTTAAAATAAAAACCAAAGGTTTATCATTTGGACTTATTCAGTGGAATTATGGGCTATTTAAATAACCAGAGTATATTCTTTATATAGAAGTTAAGCTCTTCAGCGTGGATGGTAGTTGGGGGTTTCCCGCTGCAAAACGAAAGGGAACCTTTCGTTTCTGCGTGATTTACGCGTTTTTTTGCGTAAATCAAAGCAAGGGTTTTCAGGACGTCGCCGGGCGCAAGGTCATTGCCAATAGGTAGTGGCTTTTTTTGTGTTTGAAAATAAAAATTTGTTAAAATTTAACTTCATTCAGCAAATGATTTTGTACTGAAAGCGAAGCGTCAGCTACAGAAATCTCCCACTTCTGTAAGTGGCGAGATGAATGCGAACTAGATTTGTAATTCAGTAGGGGATTCAACCCCCGGCTGAATAGGGGAACGCAGGCTAAGTTCACCACGTCCTAAAAAAGTGCCTTAATTTCTGCAAAGAACACAGAAATTATGGCAAATCGAACCCTTTGCTGTTCGACTGGCAACGCCTGCATGACCAACATCTTGTTGGCCCAAGCCTCCGGCGGATGTCACGGTTTTGAAGGGAGTTAGAAGGCAACAACAAAAGAGCGCCGCGTCCTGCGGCAATGGTTGCATACCTGCATCCTGCAGGCACAAGCTCAATTCAAAATCCAGACGCAATCACGCCTCGCCGTGATTGATTATTGGTAGTTCTGTGATGAAAATGGGGAACTCATTATAAAGATTCCCCATTCTATTCACAATGATGAATGAGTTGCACAACGCCAGAAGAGAATGTTTTAGTGTGAACCAATTTTAAATTCAATCTCTGTTTTATATCAATAAACATAGGTTTTCCTTCTCCTAAAATAACAGGGTGAATAGATAATCTAAATTCATCAACCAGTCCTAAATTGATAAAGGTTGTAATGAGACTAGCTCCACCATATAGCCAGATGTCTTTTCCAGGCTTATTCTTCAATTTATTGACTTCCTCATGAATATTTTTATTTATAAATATTGCTTGGTTATCAGTTTCTAATCGTGTTTTGGAAAACACATATTTCTTTTTATTATGGACCAGTTTCCAAATCTCTTTTTCGGTATCGGAGTCTTGAGTTTCTGGAATATATTGTCCCCATAAATCGTAGCTTTTTCTCCCATATAGAATAGTATCAATTTGGTTTAAGAAATTAGTGAAACCCATATCTGGATCCATAATACACCAATCAACTTCTCCGTTTTTTCCTTCAATAAAACCATCTAAAGTTACAGCTAAATCTAAAATTACTCTTCTTCGTTTTATATTAATTGTCATAAAACTACCTCCATTTTTCATTTGAAAACAAGCTACTACGCACTTGCATACCTTTGTATCATTACGAATATTTGTTCTTATTTTGATTGTAACAAGTATTCGGTAAGTTATCAAATATCAACATTGCTGATTAACGTTCCTTGAATTTGTTTTCTATCAGCGATACGATAAATAGTATGAAAGGGGTTATAGATATGCAAATGGTGCTTATTATATTTACAATCAATATTGTCTATGTAACCTTCTTTACAGTGCGCATGATTTTGACGCTGAAGGGGTATAGGTATATTGCAGCTGCTGTCAGCATGGTAGAGGTTGTTATTTATGTAGTTGGTCTTGGTTTAGTACTTGATAACCTTAATCAAATTCAAAACCTAGTTGCCTATGCTGTGGGGTATGGATGTGGTGTTATTATAGGAACAAAGATTGAAGAAAAAATGGCACTTGGTTATATTACGGTAAATGTGATTACTGCAGAGGAAAATTTGAAACTACCGATTATACTAAGGGAAAAAGGTTATGGGGTAACAGATTGGTCGGCCAATGGTTTAGATGGTGACCGATCGGCAATGCAGATTTTAACACCACGTAAATATGAGCTAAAACTTTATACGATCATTAAGGAAATTGATCCAAGAGCATTTATTATTGCATATGAAGCAAAAACAATACATGGTGGATTCTGGGTGAAGACAGTGCGGAAAGGAAAGTTGTTTAAATGAGTCAAAAGAAGACGGTATGGTTTGAAGTGGGAGAGGAAGAAAGTATCGATGATTGCTTGAAGAGAATGGCGGCCGGTGGATACATGGTTGCTGGGAGAAAAGAAGAACCGCTATTTATGGAAGTGAAAGGGGAGTATGTCCCGGTACGACAGCTTATCAAATTCAAAGGAATACTACCTGAAGCGTGAAATGACAAAAAGGCGAACGTTGGAAATTTAAAATATAAAAATGTTCGTCTTTTACCGTTGACGAATGGTCTTAGTCTTGATAAAATGTGTAGAGTAAATAGAATCCCCATATATACTAAGGAATTGGCCTTAGTGTTTCTACCAGGGCACCGTAATGTCCGGACTATGCGGGAAAGCAATTTTTCAGGAATCGTAGCGAAGGGTGTGTGGGTGCCAATGGGTACAATCATCTTAACGCATTTTTTAACGTCCTTGAATAATCTGCTTTTCACGTATAGTGAAGAGCGGTTTATTCAAGGACGTTTTTACTTTTTTAAAGGGAAGTTCAAAGATTTCGGGTTTACATGGGGAATACTGAATTTAGTTCTTCTTGTCCTTATCAATGAACTGTGATTATGAAGGAGCGGATGATAAGTGGAACCGAAAATCGGTGTAATTATGGGAAGCAAGAGTGACTGGGAAACGATGAAACATACGTGTGACATTTTGGACGAGCTTGCCGTTCCGTACGAGAAGAAAGTCGTCTCAGCGCATCGTACGCCTGATTTTATGTTTGAATACGCAGAGCAAGCCCAAGGACGTGGCCTACATGTAATTATCGCAGGTGCAGGTGGGGCAGCCCATTTGCCGGGGATGGTTGCGGCGAAAACATTACTTCCTGTCATTGGCGTGCCAGTTCAGTCAAAAGCGTTGAATGGCATGGATTCCTTATTGTCGATTGTTCAAATGCCAGGTGGCGTGCCGGTTGCTACGGTGTCAATTGGTAAAGCAGGTGCCACCAATGCAGGTCTACTTGCCGCACAATTCTTAGGCGTTAATGATCCAGTGTTAATGAAGCGTCTGGAAGAACGTCGTCAACAAATGCGTGATATAGCTTTGGAAAGCAGCGGTGATTTAGTATGAAAACCATTTTACCAGGACAGACAATCGGAATTATTGGTGGAGGTCAGCTGGGTCGAATGATGGGACTTGCTGCCAAAGAGGCTGGATTCAAAATTGCTGTGCTGGATCCTGTTATGGACTCTCCCTGTGGCCAGATTGCCGATATCCGAATTGTTGCTCCTTATAACGATGAAGCCGCACTTGAGGAACTGGGTGAGGTCAGTGACGTTATCACATATGAATTTGAAAATATCGATTATGAAGGCTTAAAAAGGCTTACTCAAATCGCACATGTACCACAAGGTGCTGAGCTTGTTCGGATTACACAGAACCGAATCAATGAAAAAGCTGAAATTACTGCATCAGGTGCTCCTGTTGCTAACTATGTGACAGCACAGACATTTGAAGAACTGATAACGAAAATTGCAGATGTAGGCTTCCCATGTATCGTCAAAACAGCATTTGGTGGCTATGACGGAAAAGGGCAAGTGAAAATTAATTGTCAAGAAGATTTGCATGAAGCAGAGTCACTTTTTGCCCATTCTGCATGTATCGCAGAAGCGTTCGTACCGTTTACAAAAGAAATATCAGTGATTATACAGCGTAACGCTGCAGGCCAATCTTATTGCCTACCTATTGCTGAAAATATTCATAAAAACCATATCTTACATGAATCTATCGTGCCTGCGCGAGTAGGTCAGAACGTCATTGCACAAGCTGAAGAGGCAGCGACGAAAATTGCTGATTATCTTAACCTTGTTGGGACATTGGCAGTTGAAATGTTCGTGCTTGAAAATGATGCAATCGTCATTAATGAATTAGCACCACGTCCTCATAATTCGGGTCATTATTCGATTGAGGCTTGTAATGTTTCACAGTTCCATCAGCATGTTCGTGCTGTTTGCGGCTGGCCGCTTCGTGAGCCAAAGCTATGGGCACCATCTATTATGGTGAATGTACTTGGTCAACATGTGGCTCCACTTAAGAAGGTCGTGACGAATTATCCTGATTGGTCGATCCATTTATACGGTAAAGCAGAAGCGAAAGACAATCGTAAAATGGGACATGTAACCATCATGACGGATGACATTGAAAAGCTGTTGGAAGAGATTGACTCCACAGGTATTTGGGCTTAAGAGGAGATACTTATGAGTAGGTATCACACTTTGCAGGTGATAAATCCGATTTTAAAAAACTAATCTAATTCCATTTGGGAGGAAAAAAGACATGACGAAAGTAAACGTATACGTAACACTCCGTGAAAGTGTTGTTGATCCACAAGGAATTGCAGCGAAAGAAGCGCTTCAAACGATGGGTTATCAGGAAGTCGAAAACGTCCGCATTGGTAAATTGATTGAACTGGAACTAGCGGGTTCAGTTACAGAAATCGATGCACGTGTCAAAGAAATGTGCGACAAGCTGTTGGTCAATAAAGTTATCGAAGATTACCGATACGAAATCGGGGAGGTCGCGGGCAAATGAAGTTCGCTATTCTAGTTTTCCCAGGATCGGGCTGTGACATCGATATGTATCATGCGGTAAATGAAGTGCTGGGTAAAGACGCACAATATGTGTGGCATACAGAAGCGAATCTCGAAAACTTTGACGCGGTACTTATTCCAAGTGGCGCATCATATGGCGATTATCTTCGTCCAGGTGCACTGGCACAAAGCTCACCAGCTATTGACAGCCTAAAAGCATTTGCAGCGTCAGGCAAACCAGTACTGGGTGTAGGTAACGGCTTCCAAATTCTTGCGGAAGCAGGTCTGCTACCAGGTGCTTTCTTACGCAACAAAGGATTGAAATTCAGATCAGGTAAGGCGAAATTGACAGTCCGCAACACAGACTCGAAATTTACGGCTGATTATGATAAAGGTCAAAAAATTGCCATCCCGTTTGCGCATGAACATGGTAACTACTATGTGGATGAACAAACGGTAGCAGAACTAAAAAATAATAATCGTATCGTCTTTACATATGCGGACGGCAATGTGGACGGCAGTACTGAAGCCATTGCCGGCGTGTTGAATGAACAAGGAAATGTACTTGGCATGATGCCACTTCCTGAACGTGCAGTTGAGGAAATTATCGGAGGTACAGACGGATTGCCTCTATTCAATTCAATCTTAAAAAGGTGGAGTGAAAATAATGTCAGCCAAGCATGAACCGAGCACACAACAAGTTAAAGAGGAAAAGTTATACCTACAAATGGGAATGACCGACGAAGAATTCGAATTGGCAACCAAAATGTTAGGTCGCCTTCCAAACTACACGGAAACAGGTCTGTTCTCGGCATTATGGTCTGAGCACTGTTCATATAAAAGTTCGAAACCCGTTTTGCGTAAATTCCCAACTGAAGGAACACGTGTCCTTCAAGGCCCAGGTGAGGGTGCTGGGATTGTAGATATCGGCGATAACCAAGCAGTTGTTTTCAAAATGGAATCACATAACTCACCGTCTGCTATCGAACCATTTATCGGTGCGGCAACAGGTGCGGGTGGCGTTTTACGCGATGTTTTCTCTATGGGATCACGTCCAGTAGCACTTGTTAACTCATTGCGTTTTGGGGATTTAACAGATGCGCGGGACCGTTTTTTATTCGAAGAGGCGGTAGCAGGGATTGCTAGTTACGGAAATATCATTGGTATTCCAACGATTGCGGGCGAAGTGCAGTTCGATAACTGTTATTCAAAACGTCCACTTGTTAATGCGATGGCTGTTGGTTTATTAAACCATGAAGATATCCAAAAGGGTGTTGCTTCTGGTGTAGGGAATACGGTGATGTATGCGGGCGCTACAACAGGTCGCGATGGTATTCACGGTGCAACGATGTCATCATCTGAAGTTGCTGTGGGTGAAGATACAGCGCCACCGGTTATGCAAGCTGGAGATCCATACCTTGAGAAGCTTGTCATGGAGGCTTGTCTTGAGCTTGTTAAATCAGATGCATTAATCGGAATTCAAGATATGGGTGCGGCGGGACTTACTTCGTCAGCAGCTGAAATGGCGTCAAAAGCAGGTTATGGTGTTGAGTTGAATCTTGACTTAGTGCCACAACGTGAAGAAGGCATGACGGCGTATGAAATGATGCTGTCAGAATCACAAGAGCGTATGCTTATCGTTGTTAAAAAAGGTCGCGAACAAGAAGTAACGGACCTATTTGCGAAATATAGCGTAGAAGCGGTGTCTATTGGTACAGTGACGGATGATAAAATGCTGCGTTTGCTTCATAAAGGCGAAGTAGTTGCGGAAGTATCAGCAGATGCACTTGCTGAAGACGCACCGGTTTACCATAAAAAATCTGAAGAGCCTGCTTACTTCAGAGAGTTCCAAGCGCAAGAAATGACAGAACCTGTCGTTAAGGATTTGCAGGCAACATTGAAAGACTTATTGCAACGTCCAACGATTGCTTCTAAAGAATGGGTTTACAATCAATTCGATACACAAGCACGCTCAAATACAATTGTTGCACCAGGTTCATCCGCAGGGGTTATTCGTGTAAATGGAACGAGTAAAGGGCTTGCGATGACATCTGACTGTAACTCACGTTTTGTTTATCTTGATCCAGAAACAGGCGGGAAAATTGCAGTTGCGGAAGCGGCGCGTAATCTTGTTTGTTCAGGTGCAGAACCGATTGCGATTACGGATTGCTTAAACTTTGGTAGTGCGGATAAGCCTGAAGTGTTTTGGCAGCTTGAGAAATCAGCTGACGGTATTTCTGAAGCGTGTATCAAGTTGAATGCACCTGTTATTAGTGGGAACGTTTCTTTATCCAATGAAGTGAATGGTGTTCCAATCTATCCAACGCCAACGATTGGTATGGTTGGGCTTGTCCACGACTTATCACAAGTAACAACAACTGCATTCAAGCAAGCTGGCGACGCAATCTATGTGATTGGTGAAGCGGGACTTGATTTTGGTGGCAGTGAGCTTCAACAGATGATAGACAGTAAAATTTCTGGTCAAGCACCGGCGATCGATCTTGACGTTGAAGCGGCTCGTCAAAAGGCAGTTTTAACAGCGATTCAGGATGGACTTGTTCAATCTGCAACAGATTTGTCTGAAGGTGGCTTTGCCATTGCACTTTGCGAAAAGGCATTCGATGCAGAAGGTCTTGGCGCAGAAGTAACGATCGCAGGATCTGCTGTTACGGCATTGTTCAGTGAAACGCAATCACGTTTCCTTGTGACTGTTAAAGAAGAAAATACAGCAGCATTTGAAGCGACTGTAGCAGATGCGATTAAAATCGGTGCGGTAACGGCTAGTGATCGAGTTGTTATCAACGGTGAAAATGGTGTGTTAATTGACGGGGCGGTTGAAGAATTCCGTTCTGCTTGGAAAGGGGCTATCCAATGCTTGCTGAACTCAGAGGCTTAAACGAAGAGTGCGGTGTATTTGGCATTTGGGGTCATGTAGATGCGGCGCAGATCAGTTATTACGGTCTGCACGCCTTGCAACACCGGGGACAAGAAGGCGCCGGCATTGTAACAAAAGATGGTAATAAGTTACATGTCATTAAAGGTGAAGGCCTTGTCAACGATGTGTTTTCAGGTAATGAAATTGAAAATCTTAAAGGCAGTGCTGCCATTGGGCAAGTACGTTATTCGACGGAAAATGGTAGAGGCATTGAAAATGTTCAGCCACTTGTTTTCCGTTCAACGACGGGAAGTCTATCCGTTGCTCTCAATGGTAATATTGTCAATGCAGTCGAATTACGTGAGCATCTGGAACGTCAAGGCAGTATTTTTCAAACGAATTCAGATACGGAAGTACTTGCACATTTAATCAAAAAAAGTAGTGGTTCTTTAAACCAGCGTGATCGTGTGAAAAAAGCATTGGCGATGTTAAAAGGTGCTTTTGCCTTTGTTATCTTAACTGATGATGGGCTGATGGTAGCTCAGGATCCGAATGGTTTACGCCCACTGTCTCTTGGGAAAATGGGCAATGCGTGGGTTGTGGCGTCGGAAACATGTGCGTTTGATATTATTGGTGCAGAATGGGTTCGTTCGGTTGAACCCGGTGAACTCATCATTATTAATGATAAAGGGCTTCACTCTGAGCGCTTTGCACCAGCAGCTGATTCAGCGATGTGCTCAATGGAATATGTCTATTTTGCACGTCCCGATTCGGATATTGATGGCATAAATGTTCACATGGCACGCAAGCGTTGTGGTAAACAGCTGGCACGAGAAATGGCGCATATTGAAGCGGATGTTGTCACAGGTGTACCCGATTCGAGTATTTCGGCAGCTATTGGATTTTCTGAGGAAAGTGGCATACCTTACGAGCTAGGACTTATTAAAAGCCGTTATGTAGGTCGTACGTTCATCCAACCTTCACAGGAATTGCGTGAACAAGGCGTTAAAATGAAACTTTCTCCTGTGCGTCAAGTTGTCAATGGTAAACGGGTTATCGTGGTGGATGATTCGATTGTTCGTGGGACAACGTCTAAACGTATTGTGAGGATGCTAAAAGAGGCAGGGGCAACAGAAGTTCATGTTGTCAGTGCTTCACCTCCACTCGTCAATCCATGTTTCTACGGCGTGGATATTAGCACGGATTCAGAATTGATCTCAACCAATCGTACGATTGAGGAAGTTCGCGAGCTCATTGAAGCTGACTCATTAACATTTTTGTCACCAGAAGGTATGCTGAACGCGATTGGCCGTTCAGATAGCATGAAAAATTGTGGGCAATGTTTGGCTTGTTTCACGGGAGAATATCCAACAGAAATCTATTCAGATACAGTTTTACCACATAAAAAAGAAATCGTTTGATAGGGAGGCTTTTGCATGTCGAAGGCGTATGAAAGTGCAGGGGTAAATATTGAAGCTGGCTATGAGTCAGTTGAACGGATGAAGTCGCATGTTGCACGTACTGCTCGTAAAGGTGTTGCAGGAACGTTTGGCGGTTTTGGCGGGATGTTCGATCTTTCAGCGCTCGATTATAAAGAGCCAGTTCTTATTTCAGGTACAGATGGTGTCGGAACAAAGTTGAAGCTGGCATTTATGGCAGATAAGCACGACACAATCGGTATTGACTGTGTGGCTATGTGTGTCAATGACATTGTTGCACAAGGTGCAGAGCCACTTTACTTCCTTGATTATATTGCGCTGGGCAAAGCTGTACCTGCAAAGGTGGAAGCGATTGTTAAAGGAATTGCGGATGGCTGTGTCCAATCTGGTGCAGCGTTAATCGGCGGAGAAACGGCAGAAATGCCAGGTCTTTATGAAGTCGATGAATATGATTTGGCTGGTTTTGCAGTCGGTGCCTGTGAAAAGAGCAAAATCGTCACGGGTGAAAAAGTTGCTGCTGGCGATGTGATTGTTGGGATTGCTTCAAGTGGTATTCATTCCAACGGTTATTCACTCGTCCGTAAAATTGTTCTTGAAGATAATGGCTATGCAATTGATGGTGTCATTGATGGCTACGAGGATCTTGGAACGGTTGGCGATGCACTTCTTGTGCCGACTAAAATCTATGCGAAGCCTGTTCTACAAATGCACCAGGAATTAGACGTCCATTCCATGGGCCATATTACAGGCGGAGGATTCTTTGAAAACTTGCCACGTATGTTTGCAGATGGATTTGGAACAGAAATCGACCTTGGTTCATGGCCGGTGCTTCCAGTGTTTAATATGCTGAAAGAAAAAGGTCAGCTGTTGGATAAAGATCTGTATAGCGTCTTCAATATGGGTGTTGGTTTTGCCGTTGCGCTTCCGGCTGATCAAGCAGATCATGCGATTGCGATTGCAGAACAACATGGTGAAAAAGCTTATAAAATCGGGCGTGTCGTAACAGGTGAAGGTGTGACGTTCATAGGCGACCATGATGGGAGTCTTTCTTAAATGACTGCGCTTAAAATGAAAATTGCCGTTTTCGCTTCTGGAAGCGGCAGTAATTTTGCAGCCATTGCTGAGGCTTGTCGACTTGGTGAGCTGAACGCTGAAATTGTCTTGGTGATAACAAATAAGCCAGACGCGTATGTGGTGGAACGGGCGAGGCAAGCTAACATTCGTGTCGTGGCGTTTCAATCTGCGGCATACAAAACGAAAGATACATATGAAGAAGCAATTCTTGCAATGCTTCATGAGGCGGGGGCTGAATGGCTCGTCTTGGCTGGCTATATGCGTCTTGTTGGAGAGCCACTTCTGTCAGCCTATCCGTCACGTATTGTTAATATTCATCCTTCCTTACTGCCATCGTTTCCTGGGATAGATGCCATTGGACAAGCCGTCGCGCATGGCGTAAAGGTAACGGGTGTCACAGTTCACCTTGTCGATGAAGGAATGGACACCGGGATGATTTTGGCGCAACGTGCCGTCAATGTAGTTGATGGCGACGTAGACAAAACGGCTGAAGCGATTCATGCTGTGGAACATGATTTATATAAAGAAACATTAAATAGCCTTTTTAGCCGGTAACTTTTTTACCGGCTTTACTTATAGGGTTGAAAAGGTTGAAGACGGTCACAATGGTGTCTATGGCGGTCATAACACAGTCTCTAGCGGTCATAACTAGTGTGTAGTGAACTGGTATCGAATCTTTAATTCAAAAATGGAGGGTTTATTCGTGAAAAAACGTGCATTGCTTAGCGTGTCGGACAAAAGTGGTATTTTAGAATTTGCGAAAGTGTTGGAAGGTCTCGGTTACGAACTATTATCTACGGGCGGGACAATGAAACATCTAGCGGACAATAGCGTGGCTGTCACAGCTGTTGACGCAGTGACTGGCTTCCCTGAAATTATGGAAGGCCGTGTGAAAACACTCAATCCGATGATTCACGGCGGACTGCTTGCGAAACAAGATGACCCATCACACATTGCACAAATGGAAGAGCACGGCATTCAGCCAATCGATATCGTTTGTGTCAACCTATACCCGTTCAAAGAAACGATTTCAAAACCAGATGTATCAACGGATGATGCCATCGAAAACATTGATATCGGTGGACCAGCCATGCTACGTGCGTCTGCGAAAAACCATGCATATGTAACGGTAATCGTCGATGCAACAGATTATGACCAAGTCATTGCCGAATTAACAGCAGATGGTCAAACAACACTTGCAACACGCAGACGTCTTGCGGCAAAAGTATTCCGTCATACAGCGGCATACGATGCATTGATTTCAGGCTATTTAACTGACCTTTCAGGCGAGGAATTCCCAGAACAGGTCACGTACACATATGAGCTTAAACAACCGCTCCGTTACGGGGAAAACCCACACCAAAAAGCGGCATTTTACAGTCGTCCACTTGGTTCTGATTTCTCGATTGCTTCTGCACAACAGCTGCATGGTAAAGAATTATCGTATAATAATATCCAAGACGCGAACGCAGCGATTCAAATCGTCAAAGAATTTGAAGGACCTGCTGCAGTTGCCGTGAAACATATGAATCCTTGTGGTGTGGGAACTGGAGAAACGATTTTCGATGCATTTAATAAAGCCTATGAGGCAGACTCGACATCTATCTTCGGCGGTATCATTGCCTTAAACCGTGAAGTAGATGCGGCAACTGCGGAAAAACTATCGGGCATCTTCCTTGAAATTATCATTGCACCTGCTTTCACAGAAGAGGCAATAGACATCTTGACGAAAAAGAAAAACATTCGCTTGATGACAATTTCATTTGATCAAAACAAAAAAGACCAATGGAATACAGTTTCTGTTGAAGGTGGATTGCTCATGCAAGAGCCAGATGCTTATGGTTTTGCAGATGCAGACATCAAAGTAGCAACAGACCGCGAGCCAACAGAAGCAGAATGGCAAGCGATGAAATTGGGCTGGGCAGTTGTCAAGCACGTTAAATCAAATGCAATTGTTGTAACAGACGATCATATGACACTTGGTGTTGGCGCTGGGCAAATGAACCGTGTAGGCGCAGCAAATATCGCATTGACGCAGGCTGGTGAACGCGCGAAAGGTGCAGCATTGGCATCGGATGCATTTTTCCCAATGGACGATACGGTCGAAGCAGCAGCGAAAGCGGGTATTACGGCGATTATCCAACCTGGTGGATCAGTGAAAGACGAAGATTCTATCAAAAAAGCCAATGAATATGGCATTACGATGGTATTTACAGGCGTTCGTCACTTTAAACATTGAGGAGGAATTTGAATTGAATATACTCGTTATCGGGAGCGGCGGCCGTGAGCACGCGATTGCTAGACAGTTCAATGTCTCTCCTTCCGTTCAAAAAGTATTTGTAGCACCTGGCAATGATGGGATGACAAGCGATGCGCAATGTGTAGACATTGATGCGTTGGATTTCGTAGCACTTGTAGCATTTGCGAAGGAAAATCAAGTAGATCTCACGTTTGTTGGTCCTGAACAACCGCTTGGGGAAGGAATCGTTGATTATTTCGCGGAACATGGCTTGAAAGCGTTTGGCCCAACGAAAGCTGCGGCGCTGATCGAAGGCAGTAAGTCATTCGCAAAAGAGTTAATGGCAAAGTATGACATTCCAACAGCTGGCTACGGAACGTTTACGGATGCAGAAGAAGCGAAGGCTTTTATTCGTGAAAATGGTGCACCAATTGTCGTCAAGGCGGATGGGCTTGCGGCAGGAAAAGGTGTTATCGTGGCGATGACATTGGACGAAGCGCTCGAAGCAGTGGACGATATGATTGGCAATCAAAAATTCGGTGAATCATCGTCACGTGTCGTTATCGAGGAATTCCTAGATGGGGAAGAATTCTCTTATATGTCATTTGTCCATGATGGACAGATTTACCCAATGGTTATTGCACAAGACCATAAGCGCGCCTATGACGGCGATAAAGGACCCAATACAGGCGGAATGGGTGCCTATTCACCCGTTCCACAAATTTCGGACGCAGTTGTGCAAGAAGCGTATGACAAAGTGGTTGTTCCGACGGTTGAAGCAATGGCGGCAGAAGGCACTCCATTTACTGGGATTTTATATGCGGGGTTAATCCTGACAGATAAAGGACCGAAAGTTATTGAATTCAACGCACGCTTTGGTGATCCTGAAACACAAGTCGTCCTACCGCGCATGGCATCTGACTTCGGTGAATTCATGGCGGCACTAATGGACAGCAAACCGTATGATCTTCAGTGGCATGATGAAGCGATGTTAGGCGTTGTCATTGCGGCTGACAATTACCCAGGAGATGTTGTCAAAGGTGCAGCATTGCCTACTCTTGATGGTTTGACAGCACAAGGCTTAGATGTTTTCCATGCAGGTACAAAAGCGAGTGGCACTGGTTTTGTCGGTAATGGAGGTCGCGTACTTCTAGTAACAGCGAAGGCAGATTCATTGAAAGAAGCACAAGACAAAGTGTACAAAGGTTTGTCCGGGCTTGAATGGAATGGTTTCTTCTATCGAACAGATATTGGCTGGCGTACGTTTGAATAACAATAGCACTCAAATCATCGGCTGATGGTTTGGGTGCTATTTTATATATCCATTTTACTTTTCATATGCGATACATATCGTATTTAAGATGAAATAGTTGGAAAATGTAACTTTTCTTATGCCCACTACGTATAAGAAGTAGAGGCAAAAAAGTTAAAAAAGGGGGAAATGTTATGGACCGTAAATCACTAAGGAATACTATTTCAATCATTAAAAATAAGAACATGAAATTAAAAACCGGAGTCTCCCTATATATTGTTCTTATTTGTCTTATAGTTACAGGATGCTCCCAAGTTGAACCACAGGATAAAAATAAAGAACTCATTCAAGACTTCCTAGAGTATGAGTTGAATGCACCTAATAAAGAAGCAACACATGCAATTAACGCTCTGGATAAATGGGTGGAAGAACAGAAGGAGGGTGGACAATACCCGTTAGATGGAGAGTATAACATTTATTTAAAGGATACCTATGAACCTTATTTCACGGATAGCGGCTACAATAAATTTGTTATGACAGGCCAAGCATCACTATTTCATGAAGCAGCCAACAAATACGACTATCAAACAACCGTAACTAAAATTGAAGTGGAGCAAAATAAAGTCACTCCAACGAATTATAACTTTACAGCTTATATTGATTATGAAAAAAAAGGCAATGAAAAAATTAATGTCGAAATCACGGGTGTAGCTATCATGCGTGATGATGGTATAGAGCAACTAACGTATCTTGGTGACAAGGAGATGTTGATAACACTAACGAGGGGGGAGGCAAATGAGTGACCGATTTGAACTAAGTATTAAAAATAAGGTAGTTAGAATGTGGTTGATGATTATGATACCAGCTTTGATAATAGAACTATTACTCATACAATTCACCAGAATTCTAGTATTCAGCTTAATACCTTGGGGAATCTTTTTTATTTGGCATTATTTTTATAAGAGGAAGCAGACGAAAGAGCACTCCGTTACCTAGTAGTTTTATTCTAAAAAGATTAGTTAGTGAAGTTTAAACTTCTATTTTTACTGGGACTCAGATCGCTCAAGTTACGAGGAGGAATTTAATGAATAAAAGCAAAGTATTGTATTGGCTATTTTTTTAATCCTATCATTTATAAGTTTTATGATTTATTTCACTATTTTTGATCAATGGATACTATGGAATACATCTATTTCTATGAATACAGCAGTAGGTTTATTTGTTGTAGCAGTGATTCCATTAATGGCATATATAGCAGAAAGATTAGTGAAATTTTCCGTTAGTAAAGGATTGGAGAAAAATAAAATTTTTAGCTCCTTTATTGCGGTAGTGGTGATTGTACCAATTACTCTACTTACTTTTTTTATAGTCAATGATTATCGTGAGAAGGGTTTAACCGATGTGATTCGTGTGAATGCTTCACATGTTACTACACTCGAACTTGATGGTGGTTCTACTGATGGTTGGAGAACAGATGAAAAAGAGAAAGTAGAACAGTAAAGTTTCAAAAGAAAAGGGCTTTACGCTGACGATCAACGTAAAAAATAAACCACTAATAGCCTCTATTTATGAAAATCGTATATCCTTTTTAAATAACGGCAATTATTACAATGTCTTAAATGGGCCGATTGATATGGACTGGGTTCAGCAGTTTGCAAGCACTAAATCTAAATAGCACCTGTCGTACGTTTGAATAAACAACAAAACCATTTTCTTGGCAATGAGAGAATGGTTTTTCTGTTTTTATAGAAAAGATAGTTGCGGGATTGATCCAGTTATTTATACTTAGGGTTTATTAAGAATAATATCAACTTATCTTTATCTCATCTTTACATTGCTATGGTATTCTTTCAAAGTACGAACCTTTTTGACACTGTGAGGGAGATATATGCAAAAAACAGTATTAATTGTAGAAGATGAAGATATTTTACGCGAAATAGTGAAAGATTATTTATTGAGTGAAGGATATGAAGTACTAGAGGCAGTAGATGGAAATGAAGCTTTGGACATTTTTGAAGAACATGAAGTGCATTTAATTATTTTAGATATTATGTTGCCTGAGTTAGATGGATGGTCTGTTTGTAGACGAATTCGCAAATCATCTAATGTGCCTATTATTATGTTGACAGCTCGTGTAGATGAAGATGATACGTTACTTGGTTTTGAATTGGGGGCTGATGATTATGTTACAAAACCATACAGTCCGCCAATTTTATTGGCGAGGGTAAAACGATTAATTGATAGTCGATATTCTTCCGCGGGTAAGGCATCTAATGAAGATAGCTTAATGAGTGTTGGTATCCATGTCCATTTCCCTTCACGAACAGTGACAGTTGATGGAGAAAGTATAAGTTTGACACATACGGAATTTGAAATATTAACCTATTTGATGCGGAATTCTGGGATTATTATTACGAGAGAGCAATTAATCATTAAAATTTGGGGTTATGAATTTGCCGGTGATGATCGCACAATCAATAGTCATATCCGTAATTTACGTCATAAATTAGGTAATAAAGCAAGTAGTATTGTAACTGTTATTCGAGCTGGTTATAAATTTGAGGGAATAGCATGAAAATAGGAATTGTATCAAAATTATTTATGCTAACAACATTATTAGGTATGCTCATTTTAGCAACTATTTTTATTGGACAAACTATATTTTTCAAGCAATATTATGCAAATCAAAAAGTAAATGATATTAAAACGAGTATCCAATCCTTTGAAAAAGAGTATGTAAAGGCTGAAGAAGATGGACCAACCATTCAGAAGCTAGAGCAGGATTTTTACCGAGAAAATACAACGTGGATTACAACATTGGATAGTGTAGGAAATATTAAGTATGCGAATGATTTTTCTATAGAGGTTCATTTAGTCCCTTCAGGAAATGAGGACTTCTCTAATCGTGTCATTAACATCCCATTGTATAGCCTGATTGGTTTAGAAGATATTGAAAGGCTAAAGTTTAATCTGGAACAGGGGTCTTTAATTACGATTGATGGAATAGAGAAGGATGATAAAGTTATTCCTGTTATTTTAACAAGAGTAAATGGACAATTTACATTAGAAAATAAACTGATATCAAATAAGCTATATGGCCAGAAAGCCACAATAGAACCTTCACTAAAAAATCGTTTACAAATTTATTTTAAAGGGTCTATTAAGAATCTACAATTACCTGTAGGATCCGTAAGTTCAAATATATATTCAAATCGTATTCTTATAGAAAGAATAAAACAATTTCAAGTAAATCTAGTGTTAAATGAGAATTATACAAGTGAGTCTGAAATGATGGACTATAAGGAAAATGATATTAATTATAAAATATTTATTAAACCAATAAAAGATACGTATGGCGAAACAACATATATTTTTGCTATGACATCGCTACAACCAGTTGATGAAGCTGTGCAAATGTTAAAAGGTTATTATGTATATTTAATACTATTTGTCTTGTTACTTGTTGTACTGGCATCCTTTTATTATTCAAAAAAGATTGCTAAACCATTGTTACAAATAAACGATACGACAAGCAAGATTGCAAACTTGGATTTTTCAGAGACAATACCTATTACATCAAAAGATGAGATCGGTACGCTATCACATAATATCAATAGACTCTCTGCTACTTTGCATCAGCATATCGATCAATTGCAACAAGATATAGAAAAAGAAAAGCGATTAGAACATACACGTAAAGAGTTTATTTCCGGAGTTTCACATGAATTAAAGACACCTTTAACTATTATGAAGAGTTGCATCTCCATTTTGGAAGACGGTGTTGCCAGTCATAAAAAGGATTATTATTTTAAAGCAATGGCAAACGAAGTAGATAAAATGGACATGCTAATTATTGATATGCTGGAATTGGCCAAATTTGAATCTGGCACGTATAAAATGAAATTTGATGTCTTCTATATTGACCAGCTCATTGAATACTTATGTGAGCATTTAGCTATAAACATAACGAGCAAGCAATTACATGTCCATAAACAACTTTCTGCTGTGAGGGTCGTTGCAAATCAACATCGGATTGAGCAAGTTATGACGAATTTTATTACCAATGCGATTCGTTATACACCAGAAAATGAACGTATTATCATTTCCACAATAGAAGAAAATGAGCGTATAAAAGTATGTGTAGAAAATAAAGGGGCTCATATCAAGCAGGAGCATTTGGGTAAATTATGGGATCGTTTTTATCGTGGAGATATGTCTCGTCAACGTTCACAAGGCGGAACAGGATTAGGGTTAGCTATTTCAAAGAATATTTTAGAGCTACATGGTGTGCAGTATGGTGTTTTGAATACTGAGGATGGAGTAATGTTTTTCTTCTATCTAAATAAAGAGCGGTAGGTATCCTATTAAGAAGCATTTTCACTACCTAATCCTACTAGCTAAATTACAGCTGTTCGTTCAAGGACCTTTACTAAAAGGTATTGAACGGACAGTTTTTTATTTCTTTAAATGATATCGATGTCGTCTTCATCTCATCTTTATCTCTCTCCATTAATCTATTCAAAGTAATAGAAAATTTATTGATGGGGGTATATTATTATGACAAAAAAACTATTCTTTGGTGTGTTTATTGGCGTCATTGTACTATTTGCTTCAGCTTGCGGAGGTGGAAGTAAACAGAGTGGTAGCGAAACAGGTTCTGTTGATGCGGAGGATCCGAATAAATCTTTTTATCATAACAGCGTTTTTTTAGGAGATTCACTTTTATTAGGTTTATCTGATGTGTTAGGGGACTCCAATGTTATTGCTAATGCAGGTGCCACAGCCCTATTCGCTATTGAAAAAGTAGACAAAATTGCGGATAAAAAACCTAAACATATATATATCATGTTGGGGTCAGATGACTTATTGATGCCTGTAGATAACCCAAAGAAAGATTACCTGGAAAACTACGCCAAATTGATAAAAAAGATCAAGGGGAAAATACCGAATGTACAGATCCATGTCATATCGGTACCACCAGTGACTACAGAAGCAATGGAGAGAGAACCACGGTATAAAAACATCTCCGATTATAACGAGGGACTTGAAAAATTGGCAGTAACAGAGAAGATTGATTACATCGATTTGTCCTCTATATTTGAAGAACAACAGAATCTGTATGGTAAGGACGGGATCCATTTTGAGGAAAGCTTTTATCCTCTTTTCCTGGACCACATTAAAGAGCATATTGACTTCTCAGACGGAGTGCTTGAGTAAAAATGAAAGCGATCATCAATGAAACCAAGAAAAACCGTTATATGCCTGGGTTAGATGGGATTAGAGCGTTCGCTGTATTTGCAGTGATCGCCTACCATCTCAATTTTGAATGGGCTTCTGGAGGATTTTTAGGGGTAACCATATTTTTTGTCTTATCTGGATATCTAATTACAAATCTACTTATTAGGGAATGGGGGAATACTGGACAGATTAATTTGCGTAATTTTTGGATCAAGCGCGCAAGACGTTTGCTGCCAGGACAAATCCTTGTATTAATTGTGGTAGTCTGCTGGATGGCTCTCTTTAATATTCCCCAATTGGCTGATCTATGGGGTGATTTGCTAGCTTCGCTTTTTTACGTTACGAATTGGTGGTTCATTTTTAACGATGTTGGCTATTTTTCCAATTTTGGACAACCTACACCTCTATTACATTACTGGTCTTTGGCTGTCGAGGAGCAGTTTTATCTGGTTTGGCCAGTTCTGCTCTTGCTGGGACTCCGTTTCGTTCGCAAACGCAGGCTTCTTATTGGGTTCATCCTCATTGGTGCATTAGTTTCTGCACTTGCAATGGCATTTCTCTATCAACTGGGGTTAATGGACACAAGCAGGGTTTATTTTGGGACAGATACCCGTGCGTTTGCCTTGTTGATAGGCGCAATACTTGCGGTATATTTACCTAGCCAAATGTTTGAGGGGAAGATTGCTGACAACAAATGTCTGCGTATTTCATTGGATATCATCGGGACAATTGGTTTTGCCATTCTATTTTGGATGATATGGCAGACCAATCAGTATGCAGCTTTTCTCTACCGCGGTGGAATGGTCCTTCAATGTATTGTTGCAGCTACAATAATAGCCGCAGCGATTCACCCATCCACCTGGATTAGTAAAATTTTAGGCGGCAAGCTACTGCGATGGTTTGGTGTTCGCTCATATGCAATTTATCTATGGCATTACCCTATTTTAGTCTTGTTCTTCCCTTGGACGGGAGGGGAAAATTCCATCGTTCACATTCTCATACAGATTGGTATGACTCTCCTGTTCGCTTCGATTTCATGGCGATTTATCGAGCAACCAATCCGTTATGGAACGGCAAGAAGTATGTGGAGCAAGATCTGCCCTACCAAGAATGCAACAAGTTCTACCGTTAACAAATAATAATAAGATGCTTGTTATCTGAAATCCGTTCGTCCAATGGCCGTCATACCACGGTATTGGGTGACGGATTATTAATTGTGGTGGAAAAACTTCGCACTATAGAGGGGAGACCCTATTTTATTATTCTTTAAATGATATCGATCTCATTTTCATCTCATCTTTATCTCTCTCCATTAACCTTTAAACAGTACAAAAGTGCTGTGAAAGAAGGGAGAAACATGAAAAAAACTATACTGTCAATTACATTACTTTTATTCTCTATTATAACATTATCCGCATGTGACGGGAATTTAGGGGATGAAAATAAAAACGTAAATTATGAAAATGATAAAGATAAAGATAAAGATAGTAATACAGCTTTTAAGGTCGTCATTGATCCGGGACATGGTGGTGAGGATGTCGGGGCGACAGGTGCTAGTGGCCAATATGAAAAGGATTTTACTTTTGCTGTGTCAAAAAAGGTAGAAAAACTTTTGGAACAGGAACCTGGAATACAAGTATTTATGACTAGAACGGATGATAGTTTTATTTCTCAAGAAAGCAGATACAGACCTAAATATGCCAATGAACTAAATGCAGATGTATTTGTATCTATTCACGGTAATACCTTTACCGATTCGAATGTGACAGGTACGGAAACATATTATTATCATAAGAATAGCCAGACTCTTGCTAAAATCATACAGAAACATGTGGTTGAGGCAACCGGATTTAGAGATAGGGGAGTCATGGAACAAGGTCTGTTTGTCGTAAAGGATACAAAAATGCCGGCTGTATTGATAGAAGTAGGTTATCTGACGAATGCTCATGATGAGTTCCAAATGTGGACCGATGATTTTTAAGATAATCTTGCTACCTCGATTGTAGAGGGGATTAAGGTGTACAAAAATGATTTGAAAAAACGAGGTATTTTTGAATGAATCTTTTAAGGTATGCTCAAAAATTATTTATTTTACTTGCCTGTTTGATTATTTCTTCTGGCTGTCAAAGTGATCTTGTCCATGATAAAGTGGCGGCAAAGCCGAGGGCCCCATTTGTAACTAGTCATAATCCAGAGTCTAATAATAAAACATCTCAGGTTCAAAAAAGTGAATCTGGGAATCCAAGTATGGATAAAGAGCTAGTTTTTTCAAATATTGAAAAGAGTGTCTACTTAACCTTTGATGATGGCCCTACTTCAGCAACATCAGATATTTTAGATACTTTCTTATGATTCAAAAAGCAACAGCTAAACAGTAAGTGACAGGAAATGCAAAACTAGATTGCAGAGAATACATCCACCTTGTTCATTTTTAAAGTTAAATGCTCTATTATGAAATTGATTCAAATAAAGGTGATTATTAAAATGTTCTAAATAGCCCTCAAAATCATCAGAAGATGGTTTGAGGGCTATTTTTCACTTTTTGATGTACTTGTCCAAGTTCTTTTACCGCGTTTTCTTTTTAAGTTGACCTTATCTCCGATGTGAAGATTTCTATCGAAGAAAACTAGGAGAGTTAATGAGGGAGATGCAGCATAATTCCTTACTGAGAACATTCATTTTCTAGAAGACTCATTGAAAGTAGTTTGGGGGTTAATTGGATTGCTCATTAATCGGCTCGTATTGTGGGTCGGGGTAATCATAGCACTATTTATCTTCAACGTGAAGTTGAGGAATAACGTGAAAAAGTCAACTATCTCTTTTCTGGATAGCTTACTTTTTATCACTCGAATTTAGGCGTGTTATACTTTTTGATATATGAAAGTATTGGGATTCATAAAAAGGAATCTTCCACATACCTCGAACACTAATTAAAAATGATATGTGAATGGAAAGGTGAAGAGATAATGAGTTTGCAATTTACGAACGTAGAAAAAAGATTGAACGACACGCTCATTTTCCCTGCATTCAATTTACGTGTAGATAGTAGTCAAACGACGGCAATCTACTCCAGCTTGAATGTGAGATATACACTATTACAGATGTTAACAAGGGAAATACCTATTTTAAATGGCGAAATATCCATAGGCAATACCGAAATTTCGAAAAAACATCTTTCAGATATCGGCTTTTCATTCCTAAACGAAGGACTATATGAGAGATTAACGGTTGCGGAACAGATTAACCTTTATCGAAAACTTTATCAAACAGATGAAACTGCTTCAGAAATTTTACGAAAGGTTCATCTGGAAGAAAAAAGGAATGTAAGGACCAAGAAGCTATCTTACTCAGAGCAACGCCGCCTCCAATTTGCAAAGCTTTGGATTCATAATCCTGACCTGCTCATTTTGGAAGAACCCGACCAAAACATCGATATTGAAACACAACGGGTATTGATTATTATGCTGGAAGAGATGCGCGCTAACGGTAAAAATATTCTCATTCTTACAGGCAATATGGAGAGCGCAGTTACTTTGGCAGACAAAGTTTACAAATTGAACGATAGAGGTTTACACAAAATCCAAATGGCAGTGGAATCTGACGAGGAAGCAAAAGAAGAACAATCCTCCATTTTGGAAGCAGACGTAGAAATCGACAAACCAGAAATCCAACCGGTTCGTTTTGAGAAAATCCCGACGAAGGTCAATGAGAAAATCGTGCTCTTTGATCCGCCGGAAATTGATTATATTGAAAGCAATGATGGGCAGTCATATTTACATATTAAGGGTGAAGGGTTTCCAACGATGTTTACGATGAACGAGCTTGAAGAGCGCCTCCAGCATTTCGGTTTTTTCCGTTGTCATCGTTCCTATATCGTCAATCTTCAAAAAGTACGTGAAGTCATTACATGGACACGGAACAGTTATAGTCTTATTTTGGATGATGAAAAAAAGTCGAACATTCCATTGTCAAAAACAAAAATGGCTGAATTAAAAGTGATGTTGGGCCTGAAATAAGCTCCATTCACCCTTAAAAAGGCTCTTTTCACGGGAAATATGCTGTCTTTGCACTGAAAACGACGTAATCTAAAGGTGCAGCAACAAACAGAGACTTGCACATTTTAAGGGGGAAGAACAATGGAAAACATCATCGAAGTTCAATCATTGGAGAAAGTTTTCGCGAATCAGACGGCACTTGAAGACGTCAATTTCCAAGTTAAAAAGGGAGAGATTTTTGGATTTCTTGGTCCAAGCGGTTCGGGAAAAACGACTACGATTAAAATGTTAACGGGTCAATTAAACCAGACGAGTGGAAAAGCGACCGTCTTCGGAGAACCGGTTTCGGGGATGAAAAAGGGGAATTCACGAAAAAAAATTGGGGTATTGACGGACAATAGTGGTTTGTATGGCAGGTTATCCATTTATGATAATTTGAAGCTCTATTGTGTGCTGTACGAAGTACCGGAACAACGAATTGCTGAAGTGCTAGCACTTGTGAATCTAACAGAAGAAAAGAAAAAGATTGTTTCGAAGTTGTCAAAAGGAATGCTTCAGCGTGTGACGCTTGCTCGGACGCTTTTACATGAACCGGAGCTGCTATTTCTTGATGAGCCCACGTCTGCACTTGATCCGGTTAATTCGCAGCATATTCATGCAGGACTTCGTGAATTGCAAGCCCGTGGCACGACAATATTCCTGACGACACATGATATGAATGAAGCAGAATTGCTTTGTGATCGGGTCGCATTTTTAAACAAAGGTCAAATCAGACTGATGGATGAGCCAGGAGCATTAAGAAAACGTTACTCAGATGCTTCGATGACGGTCGAGTTGAAAAACAATGAAAAAGTTGTGTTGAAGAGCACCGCGGAAGATGCTCAGCAACTATTCAACTATATGTCATCCAATCAAGTGGTTTCCATTCATTCAAACGAACCAACATTAGGCGATATTTTTGTCGACGTGACAGGGAGGAAATTATCATGACTTTTTCAATGAAACGTGTAAATGCTATTTTACAGAAAGACTTTAAGGATATTTCAAGAAACTCAGCGGTTTCGATTACAGCGCTTATGCCACTTATTCTTGCATTTTTTTTCGGCAAGATGGGTGATGTATCGCTTGAAGTGCATTATATGGTCATCAATTTTTCTATGATTACTGTTGGGTCATTTGTTCAATGTAGTTTAATAGCTGAAGAGAAAGAGAAGAATACGCTTCGTGGCTTGATGCTATCGCCTGCTTCGACATTGGAAATACTCGGTGGAAAAAGTTTATTAAGTTTGATAGCGACAATGATTATTGTTGTAATTGGAGCTTTTTTTACAGGCTATCAACCAGAGCATATGGTTGTGATGGCCATCGCCATTCTTTTCAGCTCTTTCTTTTTCATCGGTTTGGGGACGCTACTTGGCTTGCTTGCTAAATCTGTTATGGAAGCTTCCGTAATCATTTTGCCATTTATGTTTATATTCGGCTTCGGATCGATGTTTATGATGTTTGCAGAAAAATATCCGATTTTGAAAGTGATTGACTATACGCCAAACATGCAGCTAATGGACATCGCAGTCAAGATGGAAAGTGGAGTCGGACTTGGCGGAGTTTGGTTGAATTTCAGTATTATTGCACTTTGGATTATCGCTGTTTTTGCATTGACAGCAGTCGTTTTTAAGAAACGCAAGATGGATTAAAACCTTTGACGGTGCCACTGAGACAATTCTCAAATTATCTCAGTGGCACCGTTATTAATTCGCTTTACAAATCCAGCCACCAAACATATTTGTTGTGAAGAACTTGGCAATCCGTTCAAAGCCGGCTTCACTGAGCAAACTGACAATCTCTTCTTCAGAAATGAAGGACAGTGTGCGAACTCCTTTCTCCATGTCATCCACCTCATCCTCGGTCAATTTTGTCGCATCAAGCCAGTAGGCCTTCCAAAGCGCAAATAATTCATCGAATGCGGGATCATTTGGATTACCATACATCGTCGCCATGACGAAAGGCGCACCAGGTGCTAAATGATGGCGAATCTTCTTCAATAATCTAAGCTTCTCATCCATATCTGCAATAAAATGAAGAACAAGCAGACAGGTAGCTGCCCCGAACAACGCCTCTTCATCCAAATCGTAAATAGTTCCTTCAATAAATTCGACACGATCTGTCATGTCTAAATCTTGAGCTTTCATCCGAGCGAAATCGAGCATTGGTGGTGCAGGATCTACTGCAGTAAATGTCCAGTCGGGATTTGTAGGCCCTAATGTCGCGAGTTCAGTACCACCACCAGCCCCGATGATTAAGACATTTTCTTGCTGTGTTGTGTTCGCCCGTAAATAAGTCTGCACCAGCTTGAACATGGAATCATAGGTAGGCAATGTTCGACGAACTCCTTTGTCATACTCCGTTGCCATTTCTTTATCGAACACCATCTTGTCAGTCATTTCATCAAATCCAATCGATTGTAGTATTGTCTTATTTCGTCATGAAATAGCAGAACCCTTTTCTGAATAAGCGCATAACCGTCACTATTTATTTTCTCAATGCTATGCTAGGATAAATACTAGGAATACTTCACATCAAAGGGGGAGCTTGCATGTGGGAACAACATACTGTAAAAGATCAACTCCAGATCATTAACGGCAAAAAAGCGCCGGATCTTATTATTATTAATGCGGAATACTTACATTCTATTTATAAAAAATGGGTAACGGGCAACATCTGGGTCGCCGGTGATCGAATTGTCTATGCGGGTGAGGAAATGCCAGCGATGACAGAAGGTGCTGAGATTGTCGATGCTTCGGGGAAGAAAATTGTATCCGGTTACATAGAACCTCATGTCCATCCGTTTCAATTGTATAATCCGCGAACGTTTGCAGATTATGCGGCACGGTTGGGAACAACGACCTTTATTTCGGACAACATGGTCTTATTTATGTCACTCGACAATGAAACTTCCTTTTCAATTCTGGATCAATTCAATAAATTACCCTTTGCTT
Organism: Sporosarcina sp. FSL K6-2383; assembly: GCF_038618305.1. NCBI lineage: Bacteria > Bacillati > Bacillota > Bacilli > Caryophanales > Caryophanaceae > Sporosarcina > Sporosarcina sp. FSL K6-2383. The sequence continues at coordinate 3,551,483 of NZ_CP152017.1, read as the reverse complement.
TTTATTGGTGGGCACGCTTTGATTCGCAGACGGTTTTACAGAATGAAGCGCAGTTGTATAATCCCGCGTCCATTAAACAATGGATTGATCGTCCAGAAGTACTGTTGGGCGGCGAACTGACGGGCTGGCCGCGACTAATGGCTGGCGATCCGAACATGTTTGCTTCCGTCCAAGCAACAAAAGCGGCGGGCAAGAAAGTTGAAGGTCATTTCCCGGGGGCATCTGAACGCACGTTAACACGGATGAAGCTTCTTGGGGTAGATGGTGATCATGAGGCAATGACTGTGGAAGAAGTAGAAGCACGGTTGTTACATGGGTATGCCGTGACGCTTCGCCACTCGTCTATTCGCCCGGATCTTCCGCATTTATTGCAGGGCATTGTTGACAAAGAGTTAAACGTATTCGATCATTTGATGATGACAACGGATGGTTCGACACCGTCATTCCATCTTGATGGTGTGGTGGACAAGTGTATTCGTGTTGCGCTGGAAGCAGGTGTTCCACCGATTGATGCTTATCTGATGGGGTCTTATAATGTGGCGCGTTATTATGATATGACTGATTTACACGGTATCATCGCGACAGGTCGTTATGCAACTCTTAACTTTTTGGAGGATGAAACCAATCCTGTGCCAACAGATGTGTTATCTAAAGGACATTGGCTAAAGCGTGAAGGGCAAGCGACTGAACCTTTCCAAGCAATTGACTGGTCGTTTGTGGACAAATTTGCACCAGATTTCAACTTAGATGACAAAGATTTTACCTTCGACCATCCACTCGGCATTGAAATGGTCAATGATGTCATTACGAAACCGTATACTGTCACCATCGATACGACAGTAGAAAAATTGGCAGATGATCATGACGAGAGCTTTTTGATGTTAGTCGACCGCAATGGAAAATGGCGTGTCAATACGCTTATTAAAGGCTTTGCGACAACTATTCAAGGCTTCGCTTCGTCCTATTCTAATACAGGTGACATCATCTTGATTGGGAAAGATAAGAAGGAAATGCTTAATGCGTTCAATGAAATGAAAAGAATTGGCGGCGGTATGGTACTCTATGAAAATGGAGATATTGTGGCAACGCTTCCGCTAGCAATAGGCGGTGGATTGTCGGTAGAGCCTGTGGAGACATTAATTACACAAGAGTTAGCGCTGAAGAAGGCACTGACAGAGCGTGGACATAAGCACGGGGATGCGGTGTATACATTCCTATTCCTGCAATCAACCCACTTACCTTATATCCGTATTACACAGATGGGACTATTTGATGTGTTGAAAAATGAAGTATTGATTCCGGTCACGGAAAGATAGGGGGAAGCAATGACAAAGAAAATGAGTGGATTGCTAGTTTTTTTAGCGATCATTATGTTGCTAATAGCAGCGTGTTCAAAAGAAGAGCCGGCAAAGGAGCCTGTTCCTGAGCCAGAAGATATCGTTGAAGAAGAACCAGTAGAGGATGTGTCCGTCGAATTATTTCCTTCACTCTTCACAGGAGTTATGAAGGAAGAAGAAAATACCCGTCGTCCAGTACTTGCGACGATTAATAATCATCCACTTGCTAGACCGCAATCAGGTATTAGTGAAGCAGATATGATTTATGAGCTTGCTGCAGAGGGCAGTGTGACTAGACTTTTGGCTTTATTCCAAAGTGAGCTGCCGGCAGAAATTGGACCGATTCGAAGTGCGAGGGATTATTTTGTTCATATTGCGAAAGGGCTCGATGCATTTTATGTGGCACATGGTTACAGCCCTGATGCTAAACAATTATTAGAACAACGTGTCGTGGATAATATTAATGGCATGCAGTATGATGGTACGCTGTTCTGGCGTTCCAAGGATCGGAAGGCACCACATAATTCTTATATTTCTGGTGATAACATTCTTGCCGCAGAGGACAAGACGAATTCTTCGATGGAAATATCCGTCATACCGCCATTTGCTTTCCATGAATCTGCTGAAGATGCTAAAATGGGAGATAATGTGTCTTCGATAACGGTCAAATACAGTTCAGATCCGAATTTTACAAGTATTTATGCGTATGATGTAGAAAAAGGAACGTATACACGGACAGTAAATGGTTACGTGACCGTCGATAAAGCAAATGACGAACAGCTCGAGTTGTCGAATATTCTCGTATTTGAAGCGAGCCACCGTACGATTGATAGCGTTGGAAGACAAGCCGTTGATATTGAATCGGGTGGCAAGGCGATGCTGTTTCAAGCAGGGATTGCTAAAGAAATTGAATGGCAAAATCGTGATGGAATTCTCGTGCCGATAGAAAACGGTCTATCGGCGAAGCTGGTTCCAGGACAGACCTGGATTCACGTTGTGCCGACTAAGCCAGGTCTAGTAACATCCGTCACATATGCGCCTTAAAGAATTCATTCGGAGAGAGGGAACGATATGCAAATCGATAAAATCCGCGGTCATCAAACGGATCAGTTGTTTAAAGCTATGCTCGAATTGAAGGACCTCGATGAATGCTATGAATTTTTTGATGATCTTTGTACAATTAGTGAATTGCAGTCGCTTGCACAGCGGCTAGAAGTGGCACAAATGCTGAAATTGAAAAAGACGTATGATACGATTCAGAGCGAAACAGGGGCCAGTACAGCAACGATTTCACGTATTCGACGCTGTGTAGATTACGGTTCCGGCGGCTACAGCAAAGTGTTAGATCGTTTATATCCAGAGACAGAACAGGACAAGCCACTATAATTGGACGAACAACCGGACAGGAAAGAATCTGTCCGGTTTTTTTGGTATACTAAAGGAACGTACATTATCTTCGTTCAGCAAATACATTTACTGAACGAAGATAATACCTCTGGTGGATGTCACGGATTTTTAGGGGATTAAGAGGGAACCTAAGTTCGGCGCGTCCTGCGGGTGCCTTAATTTCTGCAAAGTACGCAGAAATTAAGGCAAATCGAGCCCTTCGCTGTTCGATTCGCAATTACGCCAAGGTGAAATTGATTAGATTGGGTGGTTGACTATGGACTTTACGACATGGCGTCATGCCTTTAAATTAGATCCAGCTAAAACGCTGACAGATGAACAGCTTGAATTGCTTGCGGAATCAGGAACAGATGGCATCATTGTGGGGGGAACGGATGGTGTCACGCTCGATAATGTGCTCGATTTGCTCGTTCGAATTAGAAGATTTTCCGTTCCGGTTGTACTAGAAATCTCAACAGTAGAATCTGTGACACCGGGTTTCGATTATTACTTCATTCCCACGGTGCTTAACTCGACAAAAGTCGAATGGATCAACGGCATTCATCATGCGGCGATGCGTGAATACGGTCATATGATGGATTGGGACGAGATTGTGACAGAAGGCTATTGCATTGTAAATCCTGCATGTAAGGCGGCAAAATTGACGGGTGTGACGACAGTACCGGACGAGGAAGACGTTATTGCCTATGCTCGAATGGCTGAAAATCTTTTTAAGTTACCCGTATTTTATATAGAGTATAGCGGCATTTATGGTGACCCTACAGTTGTCGAAGCCGCAGCACGTGTACTCGACAAGACGCGACTTTTTTACGGTGGGGGCATAAGAAATGGGGATGATGCCCAAGCAATGGCAGCCATTGCGGATACAATTGTCGTTGGCAATATTATTTACGATGATTTGACAGCTGCACTTTCCACGGTCGATGCGGTAAAATCAGTTACCAATTAAGAGCCATTCAGTGTATAATGAGAGAACGAATGTTCTGGAAGGGCGGAAATATATGAATAAAATAGCAGCAGACTTACTAACAGGCATGAATCCTGAACAAGCACGTGCAGTGAAGAAAACAGAAGGGGCACTCCTTATAATGGCTGGGGCGGGATCGGGGAAAACCCGTGTCTTAACGCACAGGATTGCCTATCTAGTTGTTGAGAAAAATGTGTATCCTTCCAATATCCTTGCCATCACTTTTACAAACAAGGCGGCGCGTGAAATGCGTGACCGTATCGATGGATTACTCGGTGCAGGCACAGGCGAAAGCATGTGGGTATCGACGTTCCACTCCATGTGTGTACGAATTTTACGCCGAAATAGCGACCGAATCGGTATTTCGAAATCATTTTCCATTTTAGATTCGGCTGACCAATTATCGGTTATTAAAAGTGTTTTGAAGACGTTGAACCTAGATGCTAAGCAATATGACCCGCGCACCATGCTGAACACCATTAGCTCTGCAAAAAATGAATGCATAGATGCAGAAACGTTCCGGGGGCAAATCAATCCACATAATCCGTATGAAAAAACGATTGCAGATGTTTACGATGGCTATGCAAAGCGATTACGCCAAAACCAATCAATGGATTTTGACGATCTCATCATGATGACGCTTGTCCTATTTGAGCGTGTTCCGGATGTCCTCGAATTTTATCAAAATAAATTCCAATACATTCATGTCGATGAGTACCAAGATACGAATAATGCTCAGTATCGTCTCGTCAATATGCTAGCGAAAAAGTTCAAAAACTTATGCGTAGTTGGAGACTCTGACCAGTCTATTTATAGATGGCGCGGGGCAGATATTAGTAATATTTTATCCTTCGAAAAAGATTATAAAAATGCTGAAATGATCATGCTAGAACAAAACTATCGTTCGACAAAACGCATCCTGCAGGCGGCGAATGACGTCATTAAGAATAACCAAAGCCGTTACGATAAAAAACTGCGAACAGATAACGATGAAGGCGAGTCTATCTCCGTTTATAAAGCGAACGATGAAAAAGATGAATCACAATTTGTCGTTGGTAAAATTCTAGAGCTAAAGGAAGAAGAAAACTTGAAGCTCGATCAGTTTGCTGTTTTATACCGTACCAATGCGCAGTCACGTGTCATTGAGGAATATCTCGTGAAATCGAATCTTGACTACACAATTGTCGGCGGTACAAAGTTCTATGACCGCAAAGAGATTAAAGACTTACTCGCTTATTTACGTTTGATTGCCAACAACGAAGATGATCTGGCTCTTGCGCGTATTATCAATGAACCAAAACGCAGTATTGGCGCAACTTCATTCGATAAAATGGCGCGCTTTGCCATGGAGCATGATCGCTCTATTTTCGATGCGTTACAGGAAATCGATTTCATGGGCATTACGCCAAGAGCGGCCAATGAAGTTGCCAAGTTCCATGAACTAATTGCTGGATTTACAAAAATGCAGGAGTTTTTATCGGTCACTGAACTGGTGGAACAGGTGCTTGAGAAGACGGGTTATCGCGATATGCTACAGCGCGAAAAAACGATTGAATCGGAAAGTCGTCTGGAAAACATTGACGAGTTCCTATCTGTTACAGAGGCATTTGAAAAGCGGGCGGAGGAAGATACAGGCGATCGTTCCCTAGTCGCTTTTCTAACAGATCTAGCATTGATCGCAGATATCGATTCACTTGATAAAGAAGAGAACCAGAACAAGGAAAAAATCGTACTGATGACAATGCACGCAGCAAAAGGGCTCGAATTTCCTGTCGTATTCATTATCGGAATGGAGGAAAACGTCTTCCCGCATTCCCGTTCATTAGCGGATGATGAAGAGATGGAGGAAGAACGCCGTCTTGCCTACGTTGGCATAACGCGTGCAGAAGAAAGGCTATACTTAACCTCGGCGTCATATCGGACACTTTACGGTAGAGCGAGCTATAATAGTCCATCTAGATTTATTGGCGAAATATCTGAAGACATTTTAGAAATTCAATCTAGAAATTCAGGATTCTCGTCTGGCAATACGATTTCAGGACAAAGTGTTGCACCTGTGCGTCCAGCCGTTAAAAAACCCGTTTACAAAACGAGTGGTGGGGACAAAATGGGATGGAGCGTCGGCGACAAGGCGGTCCACAAAAAGTGGGGGACCGGTATGGTTGTCAGTGTGAAGGGGATAGGCGAAGAAGTTGAATTGGACATCGCATTCCCAACTCCGGTGGGCATTAAACGTTTACTGGCGAAATTCGCACCGATTGAAAAAGTATAATCAATGAAGGAGCGAAGAAGATGGATCGAGTTGAACTCGAAAAACGAGTGGAACAATTGAATGAGCTACTGCATGACTATGGACATGCCTATTATGTGCTCGACACACCACTTGTTTCTGATGCAGTCTATGACGACTATATGCAGGAGTTATTGGCGATTGAAGCGGCGAACCCGGATCTCGTTTACCCAGATTCGCCATCGCAACGTGTCGGTGGTGAAGTGTTAGCAGGATTCGGGAAAGTGACGCATGTATTTCCGATGCTTAGTCTGTCAAACGCCTTCAATGAAGGGGATTTACGCGAATTTGACAGGCGAGCGCAAGAAGCTGTCGGGCATACGGTTTCTTATATTTGTGAACTGAAAATTGATGGTCTGGCAGTGTCGTTACGCTATGAGGATGGCAAGTTTGTCCAAGGCTCTACGCGTGGTGACGGCTCAGTCGGTGAGGACATTACGGCCAGCTTGAAAACCATCCGAACGATTCCATTGCGTTTGAAGCAAGGCGTTTCTATAGAAGTACGCGGTGAAGCATATATGCCGAAAAAGTCGTTTGTCCAGTTGAATGCGACACGTGATGAAGCCGGCGAAGAACCGTTTGCAAATCCACGTAATGCAGCTGCTGGTTCACTTAGACAGCTTGACCCAAAAATAGCTGCCAGTCGCAATTTAGCTGTTTTTATTTATAGTATTGCAGGTGATGGCAGTGCTTATGGGCAAGATAGCCATTCAGAGTCGCTGAACAACTTAGATTCACTTGGCTTTGAGACGAATAAGGAACGACAGCATTGTGCAACGATTGAAGAGGTGCTTGAATTTATCGAGAAGTGGACAGCTATTCGCTTGGATCTTAATTACGAAATTGACGGGATTGTTGTGAAGGTCGATAATTTTGAGGACCAGGAACAGCTAGGCTTTACAGCGAGAAGTCCGAAATGGGCCATTGCCTATAAGTTTCCGGCTGAAGAAGTTGTAACAACCTTACTCGATATTGAGCTTAGTGTTGGCAGGACAGGAGTTGTCACACCGACAGCTATTTTGGAGCCAGTGTTGGTTGCAGGCTCGACGGTTGGACGTGCCTCCTTGCATAATGAAGATCTGATCAAAGAGAAGGATATTAGAATCGGAGACACCGTTATTATTCGTAAAGCTGGCGATATTATTCCAGAAGTCGTTGCGCCTATTATTGAACAGCGCACAGGTGAGGAAGTCCCTTACGAAATGCCTGGACATTGTCCTGTCTGTGATTCAGAGCTCATTCGCATTGAAGGGGAAGTTGCGCTACGTTGCGTCAATCCACAGTGTCCGGCTCAGATGAAGGAAGCGATTATTCACTTCGTATCTCGCAATGCCATGAACATTGAAGGGATTGGCGAGCGAGTTGTGAATCAATTATACGAGGCGGACCTTGTTCATGATGTATCCGACCTTTATACACTGACACGAGAACAGCTGATTGAACTAGAGCGGATGGGTGAAAAATCCGTTTCCAATTTACTCGCAGCGATAGAGGCCTCCAAAACGAATTCATTGGAGAAAATGCTTTTTGGATTTGGTATCCGTCATGTCGGTGAAAAAGCAGCGACGATTTTGGCAGAGGAATTCGGCACATTGACAGCTTTAATGGAGGCGGATGTGGAACGCTTACTCACGATCCATGAAATTGGCGACAAAGTAGCAGATTCCTTACAAACCTATTTCGGTAATGAGGATGTATTGGCCATGCTAAAAAACTTGGAAGCTTATGGCGTGAATATGACTTATAAGGGACGTAATCGACAAGATATGCCGATAGATGGACCCTTTGCTGGGAAAACAGTCGTACTCACGGGGAAATTGGAAATTTTAACTCGAGGCGAAGCGAAAGAAAAAATTGAAGCACTTGGCGGTAAAGTCAGTGGTAGTGTTAGTAAAAAAACTGATCTCGTCATCGCAGGGGAAGATGCTGGCTCAAAATTGGCGAAGGCTGAAGAGCTCGACATCACTGTGTGGGATGAGGCAACATTAGTTGAAGTGCTTGGTGAGGAGTCATGAAGATGAAAAGATTAACGAAACTGCTAGGACTAGTAGCTGTACTGTTTCTTGGAGGGTGTCTGCCGTCCATTGGTACCGAAAAAGATCAAGTGGTCCAGGAGAATGTAGATAGTCTTGAGGAGACAGTAATTATTCCAGACGTCAATTTGAAGGGTGAATTTTACCAGACTCCTGTGCCATTTAAGAAAAGTGCAAGTCGTGGTTTAATTGTCAATAATCTTAATACAAAATACGATATTAAAGAAGCGGAAGAAGGGCTATTACGTATTTCAACCCGTACCTTTGATACAAAAACACATTATTTTCAAGAAGGGCAATACATCGATAAAGACACGACACTCTCTTGGCTAGCAAGAAGTTCGACTAATCCAGCAGGGTTAAATCCGGCAGTAGAAAAAGGCTTGAGTGATGATCAGCTCGCGGAAGAAGCACCGAATTATTTGGCCCATATCGTTGAGCAAAATTATCTCGTCATGACAGAAGGAAAGAAACTACAGCTGGCGGGCGTTTCTGTGGGCCTTGCGCTCAATACAATAAGCTATTCAAGAAGCGGAACAGAGACGAGGATTCCTGATAAGGAAATTGAAAAAGAAGGAATGAAGATAGCAGAAGAGGTGATTCGTCGTCTTCGTTCGCAGGAAGGACTGGCGGAAGTCCCGATTGCAGTTGGTTTATTTAAACAAGAGAGTCGAAATTCGATTGTTCCAGGCACATACTTTGCAACAACCGTGGCAGAAAAAGGGCAGTCGGCACCGAACGGTTGGAAAGTGGTTGATGAGAAATACGTCGTGTTCCCGGCGTCCTCAGATACTGATAACTACCGTGGGATGAATACGATATTTAATAACTTCAAGCATGATATAGATAGTTATTTTCCGAGTTTTGTTAATGTGATTGGAATAGGATTCTATAAGGATGGTAATCTGCAATCAGTGAGCATTGAAGTGCCTATTCAGTTTTTTGGTACAAGTGAAACGATTGGTTTTACACAGTATTTAACGGGCCTCACTGACAAGTATTTTCCGAATGTCCATACCGAAGTGAGTATCACGTCCATTAATGGTCCGGAAGCATTAATTGTTAAGGAAGCTGACAAGGAGCCGTTTGTTCATATATATGGCTATTAAAAGTGTATACCTAACACATCATAACTTTTCTTCATTATTGTTAGGTGTTATGATTAATCGTACAATTCAAGGATGAGGAGTGAGAACATGACACAGTTAACAAAAGAACAAGTGAAACATCATGCAACGCTTGCGTGGCTTGCAGTGACGGATGATGAAGCAGAATCATACGTCACGCAGCTGAGTGGCATCGTCGATTTCGTGAAAGAATTACAAGAAGCAGATACAGATGGGGTTGAGCCAATGACACATCCGTTACAGGTGTTCAATGTCCTACGAAAAGATGTACCAACAGATATTCTAGATCGCGAAGAAATGCTGAAAAGCGTGAAGGAACACGAAGATGGGCAAATCAAAGTGCCAACAATTCTGTGATGAATGGACGTAAGGAGGAAAACAGATGACGTTATTAACTAAAACGGCAGCGGAGCTTCAGTCGTTGTTACATAATCGAGAAGTGTCTGTCAAAGAACTGACAGAAGAATCACTAGCTCGTATTGCGAAAATAGATGGAGATGTACACGCTTTTTTATCGACAAATGAAGACCAAGCACTTGCCAAAGCACAAGAGTTAGACAACCAACCACTTGAAGGTCGGGGACCGCTTTTTGGTTTGCCAATTGGGATAAAAGACAATATCGTTACAAAAGGAATTGTCACGACATGTGCCAGTAAAATGCTTGAAAACTTCGTTCCTGTCTATGATGCAACTGTCGTTGAGAAAATCAATGCGGCAGGTATGGTATCAATGGGGAAACTTAATATGGACGAGTTTGCAATGGGATCGACAACGGAAAGATCAGCGTTCCAAACGACGCATAATCCATGGAATCTTGACCACGTACCAGGCGGCTCATCAGGTGGTTCAGCAGCAGCAGTAGCAGCAGGCGAAGTAGCATTTGCACTTGGTTCTGATACAGGCGGGTCTGTTCGTCAACCAGCTGCATTTTGTGGTGTGGTAGGGATGAAGCCAACTTATGGCCGTGTATCACGTTCAGGTCTTGTTGCATTTGCATCGTCATTGGACCAAGTGGGCCCGATTACACGTACAGTTGAAGACAACGCGCTTCTACTAAATGCGATTGCAGGTTTGGATCATAGAGATTCATCCACATCTCCACAAGCTGTTCCAGATTTCAGAGCAGCATTGACAGGCGATATTAAAGGCTTGAAAATCGGTGTTCCAGCAGAATATTTGGGTGCAGGCGTATCTGAAGAAGCGAAAAACTCCGTCCTGGAAGCATTGAAAGTACTTGAATCACTTGGTGCTGAATGGGAAGAAGTTTCTCTTCCGAATTCTAAATATGCATCTCAAGCTTATTACGTCATTTCATCATCTGAAGCATCGTCAAACCTGGCTCGCTTCGATGGTATTCGTTATGGCTACAGTGCTGAAGGCGCGAAGAGCTTAGAGGAATTGTATACACGCTCTCGTTCTGAAGGCTTTGGTGAAGAAGTGAAACGTCGTATTTTACTCGGAATGTATGCACTAGGCGCAGATCATCATGAGGATTTATATATGAAATCATTAAAAGTGCGGACGCTTGTGGCACAAGACTTTGCTAACCTATTTGAAAAATATGATGTCATTATTGGACCGTCATCTGCGACACCAGCTTATAAAATTGGTGAATTGATTCACGATCCATTGACTTTGTATGCTAATGACATCCTAACAGTTCCGATTAACCTTGCAGGTATTCCAGCGATTTCAGTGCCATGCGGATTTTCGAATGGCCTTCCACTTGGACTGCAAATCATCGGGAAGCATTATGATGAAGCAACACTGTACAAAGTGGCACATGCTTACGAGCAAGCAACTGACTTCCATACACAAAAGCCAGCTCTATGGGAGGTAAAATAATGACGAACTTTGAAACGATTGTTGGGCTTGAAGTCCACGTAGAATTGAAAACAGATACGAAAATTATGTCACCAGCTCCTGCTCATTTTGGTGCAGAGCCAAATATGAATATTCACGTGACGGATTTAGCATATCCAGGTGTTCTACCAACACTGAACGAACGTGCCGTTGAATTCGGCATGAAAGCGTCAATGGCGTTGAACTGTACAGTGGCATCGGTTATGAACTTTGACCGTAAACACTATTTCTATCCAGATAATCCGAAAGCGTACCAAATTTCGCAAGATAAGCGTCCAGTTGGGGAAAACGGCTGGGTTGAAATTGAAGTAGATGGCAAAAAGAAAAAAATTCGTATTGAGCGTGTTCACCTTGAGGAAGATGCAGGGAAACTGACACATACCGACGAAGGTCACTCACTTGTTGACTTAAACAGACAAGGGACACCGTTAATCGAAATTGTTACAGAAGCTGATGTCCGTTCACCGGAAGAAGCGTATGCTTTTCTTGAGAAGCTAAAAGCGATCATTCAATATACAGGGGTTTCCGATGTGCGTATGGAGGAAGGTTCTCTTCGTTGTGACGCGAACATTTCGATTCGCCCATTTGGACAAGAGAAATTCGGTACGAAAACAGAATTGAAAAATCTAAACTCATTTAACTTTGTTCGTCGTGGAATTGCTTATGAAGTAGAGCGTCAAGAAAAAGTGTTGCTAGCTGGCGGTACGATTCAGCAAGAAACGCGCCGTTACGAAGAAGCAACAGGTGCAACTAGCTTGATGCGCATCAAAGGTAGCGCGCAAGATTACCGTTTCATCAATGATCCGGATTTACCGGAAGTCCATATCGACCAAGCATGGATGGACCGTGTTCGTGCGGAAATTCCTGAGTTGCCAGACGCGCGTAAAGAGCGTTACGTCAATGACTTCGATCTACCAGAATACGACGCGAAAGTACTGACGCTGACAAAAGTGATGGCAGACTTCTTTGAAGCAACTGTTGCAGCTGGTGCAGATGCTAAACTTGCTTCCAACTGGTTGATGGGTGAAGTATCTGCTTACCTGAATGCAGAGCAAAAAGAACTAAGTGAAACAGCGTTAACACCAGAAAACCTTGCAAGTATGGTTAAATTGATTGCAGATGGCACGATTTCATCTAAAATCGCGAAAAAAGTGTTCAAGGAATTGATTGAAAACGGTGGCAACGCTGCAGACATCGTCAAAGCAAAAGGGCTTGTCCAAATTTCTGACGAAGGCACGCTCCGCACAATTGTTATTGAAACACTGGATGCCAACGAACAATCGATTGAAGACTACAAAAACGGGAAAGACCGTGCAGTCGGCTTCCTTGTTGGTCAAATTATGAAAGCGACGAAAGGGCAAGCAAACCCACCACTCGTCAATAAAATCCTTCTTGAAGAGATTGCGAAAAGATAATATTTAAATCACCTTGTGTATGACTTTGTATGGTCACTGCGCAAGGTGTTTTTTGATAGTCCACTGAATCTGGGGATGGTGGGGCATTGTTATTCCGTTGAATGTGCTGCTCTCTGCATTTGCTGTCGCCATTCGCGGAAGGACGCGAATGGTGTCAGTTGACTGGACACTGGAGTGGGATGGGTATTTTTCCTTTCTGAACCTTGTGTGGTACGTGAATCTTGGAATTTGATTCGCGCGAAGGGACAACGTACAATTAGTGTAAAGGAGTGTTGATGCTATATGAAAACAGAAAAACAATTTTTTGATGAAGCGATTTCGCTTGAACAATATATGGACAAGATGGAGAAGCATAAGGAGCACAGCTTCCGTATTTACGAACAATTTGAAGTGCCACAGGATGATGAATTCATCACGCTACTAAAAGAAAAGAAGCCAGGTGTTCTTGTCATTACAGAAGACTGGTGTGGCGATGCGATGATGAACAATCCAGTGTTCAGAAGAATTGCTGAGGCGGCAGAACTCGACGTACGTGCGGTCTACCGTGATGTGGATACGGATTTAATCGACAGGCACTTAACGAATGGTGGTCGATCGATTCCTGTCTATCTGCTTCTTGATGAAAACGGAGAAGTTGAGGCGAAGTGGGGACCACGTGCAGCAAGTATTCAAGACTATGTGATGGAACTACGTAAGGATTTACCACCTGCTGATGCGCCGGATTATAAAGAGAAGCAACAGGCATTCATTGAGCAAATCACTGCGGAATATACATCGAAGCCTGAGCATTGGCTGACGGTATATGAAGATATTCGCAAAACATTCTTGCCTGTCTTACAGAAGCAGTCTTAATTGGGAGTAAATCAATGAGGACGTAGCAACTATCTTAGTTGATGCTTCGTCCTATTAACATGAAACAGCAGAAGTTCAAACCCCCTGCTGTTTCATGTTAAAGCCTCCGGCAGATGTCACAGATTTTGAAGGGAGTTAAAAAGATGGCAGTCTAAGTTCGCGACGTCCTGTCGCAACGACTGCATGACCTACATCCTGTAGGCCTCAGGCGCAATTCAAAATCTGGACGCAATTACGCCGAGGCGTAATTGATAAAGGACAATCATTAAAAAAATTATATGTACGAATAGAGGGAATTTCGGATGAAGCGAGCACGAATTATTTACAATCCGACGTCAGGGCGCGAGGTATTTCGTAAACATTTAGGTGAAGTACTTGAAAAGTTTGAAATGGCTGGTTATGAGACGTCTTGTCATGCGACGACCTGTGAAGGCGATGCGACGGAGGCTGCAAAACAAGCTGTGGAGCATGGATTTGACGTAGTGGTTGCAGCAGGGGGAGACGGTACGCTCAACGAGGTTGTGGCAGGTGTCAGCTCATTTGACAAACGCCCTACGATTGGACTCATTCCGACGGGGACAACGAATGACTTCGCACGTGCGTTACGTATTCCACGCGATATTGATGCTGCGGTTGACATCATCGTCCGTGGCGAAAAAATACCGGTCGATGTTGGGCTCATGAACGATCGCCATTTCATCAATATTGCAGGTGGTGGGAGAATGACGGAGTTAACATACGATGTGCCGAGTAAGCTGAAAACAGTGCTTGGTCAGCTAGCTTATTATTTAAAAGGCATTGAAATGCTGCCGTCTATTCATTCATCACATGTAAGAATTGAATATGATGATCAAGTGTTTGATGATGAAGCGATGATGTTCCTCGTTGGATTGACGAATTCCATTGGTGGATTCGAAAAGTTGGCTCCCAATTCAAGTATAAACGACGGTAAGTTTACACTACTGATTTTGAAAAAATGCAATATTGCTGAATTCATCCGCATTGTGTCACTTGCTCTACGTGGTGAGCATCTCGGTGATCCACTTGTCATTTCGAGTGCAGCGGAGAAGATTACGATAACATCATCGGAGGAAGTACTATTGAACCTTGATGGGGAATATGGTGGTGTTCTTCCAGCGACGTTCCAAAATTTATACAGACATATAGATATGTTTGCGCCGCTAGATGAATTGAGAGACGAAGATAGGATATAAGAGAGTATATATGGGGAAAGCTGTATGCATGGTCATTTAAGGACATTGCATACAGCTTTTTTTTGTTGAATAGATTCTGTTGTAGTCATAGTAGGTCAGTTTGTCGAATAGGTAGTCAAGTTCTCTAGGTAATTTCAAAAAATGTTCACTGCCAGTGGCGTTTACATACATTATTTAGCAGCATAGTGGGTATAAGAAGAAGTAGGAGAAAAATTGTTAAGATTTATTGGAAGGGTGTGCCTCGATGTATAAAAGACAAGAAAAGTGGCTGATGTGGCTTGCATTTATTATTGCGGGCATTATGACGTTGTCTATTTTGGGACGGATTTTTGGGAGCTGAAAGGAGGAAAGCTAGATGGGGAACGAAGAATCAGTCTTTTTTTCACGTGTGTTAACGGAAACGACCTTATCCTTCCATATTATTTATGCGACGATTGGCGTTGGTGTTCCGCTTATGATTATGATTGCTCAATGGGTTGGAATTAAGAAGAATGATGAGCATTACATTTTACTTGCTAGGCGCTGGGCACGTGGCTTTGTTATTACAGTTGCTGTCGGCGTTGTAACCGGAACCGCGATTGGTCTGCAGTTATCTTTGTTATGGCCGAACTTCATGGAGCTTGCGGGAAATGTTATCGCACTGCCACTGTTCATGGAAACATTCGCATTCTTTTTTGAAGCAATTTTTTTAGGTATTTATTTATATACATGGGATCGATTTGAGAATCAGAAGAAGCATTTACTCTTATTGATTCCGGTAGCCATCGGGGCTTCATTTTCTGCGGTATTTATCACGATTGTCAATGCGTTCATGAACGCACCACAAGGGTTTGATATCGTTAACGGGGAGCTTATTAATATTAACCCGCTGCTTGCAATGTTTAATCCTGCAATGCCAACGAAAGTAGCGCATGTCGTGGCAACATCTTATATGACAGCGGCATTTGTGCTAGCGTCCATTGCGGCATTTCGCTTGTTGAAAGGTTCAAATCATATATACCATAAGAAAGCTCTATATTTGACGATGAAGGTTGGTTTGGTATTTGCGATTGCAACCGCGATCATTGGTGATTTTTCAGGAAAATATCTGGCTGAATATCAGCCAGAGAAATTAGCAGCGGCAGAGTGGCATTTTGAAACGGAGGGCAATGCACCGCTTATCCTGTATGGTGTGTTGGATGATAAAGAAGTAAAGTATGCGATTAAAATTCCGTTTGCATTATCGATATTGGCACATAATAATCCAACGGCAGAAGTGATTGGACTCGACCAATTTGCAGAGGAAGATACACCGCCCTTATACATCCACTATTTGTTTGACATCATGGTAACCATTGGTATTTGGATGACGGTGCTGTCCGGCGTGTTTTGGCTAGGTACAAAACGTCGTTGGAAAATGGTGACGACGAAATGGTTCCGTTGGCTCA
Source organism: Sporosarcina sp. FSL K6-2383 (assembly GCF_038618305.1). Lineage (NCBI taxonomy): Bacteria > Bacillati > Bacillota > Bacilli > Caryophanales > Caryophanaceae > Sporosarcina > Sporosarcina sp. FSL K6-2383. Next base: position 3,535,550 of record NZ_CP152017.1, on the reverse strand, counting down.
TAGTGTTCGGAGGACCGCTTTCCATCTTGGCGATTGAAGCAGGTTGGTGGATGGCTGAAGTGGGTAGGCAGCCGTGGATTCTGCGTGGTATCATGCGCACGCAAGATGCTGCTACAACGAGTGGTCAAGTAGATACAATGTTAATCCTGTTCTCGCTCCTCTACCTTGTTTTAGGGGTCGGTAGTGTCGTCGTATTACGACGGATGTTCCGTAACAACCCGGTTGAACGTGAAATTGAAGACCGTGAGACGGAGAAAGGCGGCGATATGCTATGACGCTTGAGATACTTGGTATTTCGGTTTTATGGACCTTTTTGTTTGGGTACATCCTTATAGGGGCCATTGACTTTGGAGCTGGATTTTTCAATGCTTACAGCTTACTGACGGGGAAAAAACGTATTTTAACAAATATTATCCAGCGTTATTTATCGCCCGTTTGGGAAGTGACGAATGTTTTTTTAGTGTTCTTCTTTGTCGGGATTATCGGTTTCTTTCCGAAGACGGCGTTTTATTATGGGACCACATTGCTGGTTCCCGTTAGTATCGGCGTCATTTTATTAGCGATTCGTGGCTCGTATTATGCATTTGAAACGTACGGAGCACGTGGTCATAAAGGCTATTCGTTTATGTATGGAGTTGCGGGGCTACTCATTCCAGCTTCGCTTTCGATTGTGTTGACGATTTCAGAAGGCGGCTTTGTTGAAATGGTGGATGGCAATCCCGTACTCGATTATTGGGTGCTGTTTACGAGCCCATTGACCTGGGCGATTGTCGTGTTAAGCATTGTGGCGACGCTTTATATATCAGCTGTATTTTTGACGTGGTATGCCAATAAAGCGCGTGATGTAGAAGCGACGAAGCTGTTGCGGAAATACGCACTCATTTGGGCATTGCCGACAATGATTACGGCAGGAGGTATCATTGTTGAATTAAGAAATCACAATCCAGAGCATTATAGTAATATCCAAAACTTCTGGCCGATGTTTTTGGTGTCATTTCTGATGTTTGTCGGAACGGTTTGGCTGTTATGGAAACGTAGTAAGTACGGTTTAGCATTTCTATTACTGATTGGACAATTCGCCTTTGCCTTCTATGGTTATGGCGCATCCCATTATCCGTATTTGTTGTATCCATACTTGACGATTTACGATAGCTTCACGAACCCAGCGATGGCGATTTCGCTAATTGTCGTGTTCATCATGGGGCTTGGGTTGCTCATTCCGTCATTGTATTTGCTCATGCGTTTGTTCTTGTTTGATAAAGATTATGTCCGTGGAAAGGGCAACTACCATGCATAAGGAGGACTAGTTGATGACACATTTTTTAATGTTCTACGCACCATTCATCGTCCTTATCGGAGGGCTTGTTGTGGCATTTGTCGTTGCGCCGTTGGATGGGGCAGTGAGGGAGCGGATTGAGAGGAGGAAGTGATGAGACGTCTGTTTTTGTGGGTGAACGTTGTTTAGTTTCGGGATAACGTTGTTAAGTTAGATGAAAATGTTGTCTAGTTTGACGATAACATTGCGAACATTATGGAAAGCGTTGTTTAGTTGTGCGAACGTTGTTTACTTCCAGGATAACGTTGTTAAGTTAGATGAAAATGTTGTCTAGTTTGACGATAACGTTGCGAACATTATGGAAAGCGTTGTTTAGTTGTGCGAACGTTGTTTACTTCCAGCATAACGTTGTTAAGTTAGATGAAAATGTTGTCTAGTTTGCTGGAAACGTTGTGAACATTGCGGAAAACGTTGTTAACCGACGCGACGCGTAGAATTACCTTGCTTTATTTAGATAAGTTCATTACTATAAATAGAAATAATCAAAAGCGTTGAAGAGGAAAAGTAAAATGAGGATGTCGCATAGAGAGCTTCTGTTGGTGGAAATGAAGCGGACGAATCGTTTGAACATGATCTCTGAGCTGCGTACTGAACGTGATTTCACTAGTAGGCTACGACAAGATTTGACACTTGTTACAAATGTCAAAGTATAAAGGCAGTCACGCCTTGTACTTTTGGAGGCGAACAATGTGAGTTGTTTGCGTAACTAAGGTGGTACCACGAGTTTTAAACCTCGTCCTTATCGATTTATTCGATGAGGGCGAGGTTTTTTTCATTCATTTAAAGGGGAGAGGTTAATATGAGTATTTTTATTGGAGGAGCATGGCCATACGCCAATGGTTCGCTACATCTAGGGCATATCGCAGCACTATTACCAGGTGATATTTTGGCACGTTATTATCGATTAAAGGGTGATAAAGTACTGTATGTTTCAGGAAGTGATTGCAACGGGACGCCGATCTCCATCCGGGCCGATCAAGAAGGGATAACCGTCAAAGAAGTGGCAGATCGCTACCATAATGAATTTACGGCTTCTTTTAACAAGTTAGGCTTCACCTATGATTTATACACAAGAACAGATAGTCCGCATCATCATCAAACCGTACAAAAAATATTTTTAACATTACTCGAAAATGGCTTTCTTTATAAAAAAGAAATTGAGCAAATGTATTGTCAGCATGACCAAAAGTTTCTGCCGGATCGCTATGTGGAAGGTGAATGTCCCAACTGTGGCGCGAAATCGCGAGGAGACCAATGCGACAATTGCTCTTCGATTTTAGACCCCCTAGATTTGATCAAACCCGTCTGTAAATTATGCGGCAATACACCAATTAAGAAAACAACGGAGCATTTTTATTTTGAATTAAGCCAATTCCAAGAAGAACTTGAGGCTGTTGTAGAGATTGCCTCTGTTAATAAAGCATGGCGAGATAATGCGATTCAATTGTCCAAACGCTATTTGAAGGAGGGGCTACAAGATCGTGCAGTTTCCAGGGATATCGCAAATGGCGTCAGTATCCCTGTCAAAGGTTTTGAAGATAAAAAAGTGTACGTATGGATTGAAGCAGTGTCAGGCTATTATTCCGCAAGCATCGAATGGGCGGCCCAAACGGGGAATGACATCACCGAATTTTGGAATGAAAACACGACATCCTACTATGTCCATGGCAAAGATAATATCCCTTTTCATTCCATCATTTGGCCAGCGATTTTGCTAGGTATCAAAAATCCAGCATTGCCCACACATATTATTTCCAATGAATATTTGACGCTCGAAAAAAAGAAGTTGTCGACGAGCAACAACTGGGCGGTGTGGGTTCCGTATATTTTAGAACGTTATCATGCGGATTCCATTCGTTACTTTTTAACAACGAATGCGCCTGAAAATCGTGATACTGATTTTTCATGGAGAGAATTCATTTCTAGTCATAATGCCGAGCTTCTTGGCGCATATGGTAATTTCATTAACCGGACATTGAAATTTTTAGAGAAATCATATGGTGGAGAAATTACAACAGGTGAAATAGACGTGGCGATTGATGAAAGTATTGAACAATTATATGCCCGTATTGGTCAGCTGATCGAGGAAGGACATTTTAAGCAAGCATTGGATGAAATCTTTGAATTGATTCGCGGTGCTAATAAATATTTCGACCGCGAACAGCCGTGGAAACAACTTACGGAGGATAGAGTGGCTTGCGATAATACATTACTAACATGTGTTCACATCATCGCAAATAGTGCTCAATTGCTGTCGCCATTTCTGCCCACTTCGAGTGATGTAGTGAAGGCTATGTTGAACCTATCCGAGTTCAAGTGGCAGGCAATCAAGAAATCAGCCTATCAGTTTGCAACGATTAAACCGTTGTTCGAGCGTATTGATACAGTCAAAATCGGGGAAGAGTTAGCAAAATTAGAGGCGCAAAGCAATTCGCTTTAGAAATAGCTAAGCCTGTTTCTATGGTAAACTAAAGACATCTGAATTGTGGAGGAAAAATAATGTCTTTTAGTGTAAATCGAAATGAAAAATTGAATGTCTTTGTAGAGGATTTGACGCATGACGGCTCGGGTGTTGCGAAAGTAGACGGCTATCCGCTGTTCATCCCTGGTGCGTTACCTGGTGAAGAAGTGTATATCCAAGTGGGCAAAACGTTGAAAAACTATGGCTTTGCACGATTGTTAAAGGTGACAAAAGAGTCGCCTGACCGTGTTAAACCACCTTGCCATGTATTCTCGGAATGCGGCGGCTGCCAAATGCAGCATTTGTCCTATGAGGGACAGCTCGTACAAAAACGAAAAACGGTGCGTGACGTGATGGATCGCGTTGCGAAGCTACCACATGTGCCTGTTCATCCTGTCAAAGGAATGGACGATCCGTGGCGCTACCGCAATAAATCACAAATCCCTTTCAGTGAGCGCGATGGTAAAGTCGTTTCAGGCTTTTACAAATCACGCACACATCACATCGTCGACACAGATATCTGCCTCATCCAAAGTCACGAGGCAGATGATCTGATGGCTATGTTTAAATATGAACTGCATATGATGGGCATTGACGCCTATGATGAAAAGACTCATCTCGGTATGCTTAGGCATTTAATCGTTCGTAAAGGGCGTACAACAGGCGAAGTGATGGTTGTGTTAGTGACACGCAAAAAGAAATTCACGCAGAAAGATGCTGCGATTGAATTGATCAAACGTGTCATTCCAGGCGTGACGTCCATTATGCAAAACGTCAATGATCAGAAAACGAATGTCATTTTCGGTGATGAAACGATTTTATTGTACGGAAAATCAGTCATCGTCGATTCCATCGGTAACATCGATTTTGAAATATCCGCCCGTTCCTTTTACCAGGTGAATCCAGAACAAACGGAAGTATTATATGGACAAGCACTTGACTATGCACAATTGACTGGGGATGAATCTGTCATTGATGCCTATTGTGGCATCGGTACGATCTCCTTGTTCATCGCCCAACAAGCGAAAGAAGTGTATGGTGTTGAAATTGTTCCACAGGCTATTGAAGACGCGAAACGTAATGCGGAATTGAATGACATCGACAATGCTTACTTTGAAGCAGGGGCAGCAGAAGTCGTCATTCCGAAATGGTACGCCGATGGTAAGCGATTCGATGTGTTAGTCGTCGATCCACCACGCAAAGGTTGTGACGAAGAGCTGTTGAATACGATTTTGGAATATAAACCGAAGCGTGTTGTGTATGTGTCGTGTAATCCAGGGACGCTTGCACGCGATTTACGTATTCTTGAAGATGGTGGGTATCGTACGCAGGAAGTGCAACCGGTGGATATGTTCCCGCATAGTAGTCATGTGGAGTGTGTCGCTTGGTTGGAGATTTAAAATAATATGAATAGCAGGTGAAGAATCGATTTTAACTTGATTCTTCACCTTTTTCATGGTCTATGGAATCAAAAATGTTATACTTGTTATACAACTTTGATTGATTTACTTCTGCAAATGGATCATTTTCTTGAATAAGAGAAGGACTTATTAAGAAGTGAATCGAATCCCTAAGATATTCAATTTAACCGGATAGGTAAAGAAGGAGGAGGATGATGTATGAGTACGTTAGTAATTGTAGGGGCAGGACCTGGTCTGGGTCTTAGTCTTGCGGAGAAATTTGGTAACAAGGATTTTAAGGTGGCATTGATCGCGAGGAAACAAGATAAACTAGATGATTACGTGGTTTCATTATCTAAGAAGAATATAAAAGCTGCAGGTTTCGCTGCAGATGTCACAAATGAACAGCAACTTGCGGATGCATTTGTAAAAATAAGAGAAGCATTTGGTCAAATTGATGTACTTATATATAATGCAGCTGTAATCGCACCAGTCTCTGCTACTGAAACAACGGCCGAATTGGCAAATCAACACTTACAAGTTAATATTATTGGTGGAATTGCAAGTGCGCAGCAGGTCATTCCAGAGATGCTTGAAAGACAACAAGGGACAATTATGTTTACGAGCGGCGGGGCTACCGAATTAACCGCGACGCCATTCCTTACTACGTTAAGTATAGGAAAGTCTGGACTACGCAGCTATGCTCATTGTCTGCATGAAGAACTAGCTGAAAAGGGTATTTATGTAGGTATGCTTTCTATTGCCGGGGTTATTGAGGAAGGTACCTATCTTTCAGCAGATAACATTGCAAGCGAGTATGTAGATATGTATGAAAAGCGTGACACTGTAGAACGATTTTTTATTGACGAAGCAGAAGATTCGGCTGCTGTTTTGAAGGATACGTATACGAAGTAAAATTGAATATATTACTTTGAATGATTGATTATTTGGTGACAGGCACTTGTTACAAACTGTCACTTTAGTTAAGTTCGAGTGACTCATCTCGCTTAAAAAAATATTGCTTTGAAATGATGTGCTATTCTTCAATTAGGAGAGTAGCCTTTTTATTTTGGCAATGAACGTAGACGATGGAATTCCAGGTTTAAATTTACTTTTCATCTTTCTGTAAACTTTATTAAGGTAATAGACTCTTTATTAATGAAGGGCATTAAAAAGGAGGAGCTATGAATTCACAGTTTTTGTTGAAGATATATAATGAACAGGCAAAAATGATTTATTTTTATTTGAAAAAGAACGGTTGTAGTCATGAAGACGCGGAAGATATTGTTCAAGAAAGTTATATGAAATATATTGCTTACAGTAGTGGTGTTCCATCCGATAAAGCCCTTTCATATATTTTTACCATTTCTATGAATGAATTTAAAAAGATGTTGAAGAAGAAGGGCAAAGAACAGGTATTTTCAATTGATGATCATCATTTCTGGAATAACTTTACGAATGACCAAGATATTGAGTCTATGGTCTTAAATAATGAAATGAATCAGGAAATTGCTCTTACGTTAGAACACATTAAGGAAGTTTATAGGCAACTGCTTTTATTAAAATATGAGCTTGAGCTTAGTTATAAAGAGATTTCCCTATTACTAGGAATGAAAGTGGAAACAGTGAGAACTTATTTATTTCGGGCGAGAAAAGAATTTCAAGAGACATGGAGGAATTTACATGGATGAATTTACAGAGGATTTTTTTGATGAGAAGAAGATAGAAAAAGCGGTGAAAAAAGGGAAAAGAAAGACGGTCATAATGCTTATTTTTATTTCAATCATTGTATTTGTTGTTCTCAACGTAGTCAATTTCGCTATTTCAGCTTACTTTAGCCAACAGGCATTTAAGCAATGGGATGCTTACGTCCGACTTAGTACTCCAAATGGCTACATCAGTGAAACTGTAGATTCAAAAGGGCTTTTAGGCGGACAGAGCCATTATAAAGTTTCTAAGGACATGAAAATAAAGTCGTTAGTTATCGAACAAAAACAATATCAATTCGGTTTGAATCCGTCTCTTTTAATTTCAAGAGGTTCTGGTGGTAGTATTGGCGTCACTGGAGATGATTGGCAATTCGGGTATAAGGGGAATGGTTGGCGAGATTTGATGTTTTTCCATCCAGCTATTACTTATAAAAAATACAAAAATGATGAAGACCTGATTAATCAGATACATGGAGATAGAATATACGAAGTGGCGCTCTCCTTTGATAAGCCATACAGGCAGAAAGACCTGCCTTTGTTTGTACTTCCGGAAATGACTTGGTTTTGGGTAAACACCTATAGCGATGGCCAATTAAATACATTCAAACAAGAGGCAGAAGAACACGTTTGGTCTTCAACTTTTGTTAGAGAGCATGAAGCCCTGGGTTTTTCTACAAATTCCCCTGTTTTTTCAACACCTAATTTGGAGTATGAGTATAAAGATTTTTTAAGTCTGTTAAAAACAAGTGCATCTCATGAACATCAGAACGCCTACAGCATTATGAAAGATGTAAATATAGATGAGATGGAAATACTAGGAATAGTTATTTATGGCACAAAGGATGAAATAGCAGATATTATTAAAGACCCTATAGTTAAAGCTTCTTCACTAGGAGGAGTCATAGATAATTATTAATAGCTGTGGAGTGTGTGGAAATTTAAAATAACGTATTGAATAGCCGGTGAAGAATCGATTTTGACTTGATTCTTCACCTTTTTTATAGAGCAGTTTATACAAATCATCATTTAAATGGCTATAATGAGTAGAAAGAGTTGATTTCGGATGACAGGCACTCGTTCAATTATGAAAGTTGAAACAAACATGACAGGCGGTGCTTGAATAGGGATGCTAAGTATAGAGGAATATTTCCCGAAGGAAAAAAGCAGGAATTTGAAATACTGTTAATGTATTATTGGATTCATGATATGGAGGGCGATAATGATTATTGGCAGGAGTATTTGGAAATGGTTTTACCAGCTTTAAAAAAGGAATAGTACAAGGGATGTTCCGATTGTGTGAGTGCCCCTTTAGAGTTCTTAGTCACCCAATCAAACATTTAATTGATAACGAAATTAAGTTCTTGATTTATTCGGTCAAGGACATATTATGAAACAGTGCTTTAATAAAGGAGCTGTATAAAATGAATGAAAATAAAGGTACAGAAATAAAACGCTCTTCAAAAGCAGAAAACATTCTCTCTCAGATCAATAGTAAAACTAAGCTAGGCGACTTACGAAAAATCGCGAAGGACATTAAAAAAGATCACGAACTAGCTATGGAACTTTGGTCAACCGAAGAGTTTTTGCCCAGACTATTAGCAATCTTAATTATGGACAAAAAACTTCTTTCACAAGATTTGCTAAATAAGCTTGATAAGGATATGCGGACTCACACTTTTGATGAGCGAAATAACTTAATGGATTGGTTAATGGCTAATCAGCTCACCAAAGACAAGAAGAACATTGCATTAATGGAGTCATGGGAAAATAGTCCTTCTGCTCTTCAAAGGCGAGCTTTCTGGTATTATCAAGGGCGATTGAGATGGACTGGACAAATACCGCCTGATAACACCGCATACTTGCTATCTGCATTAGAAGCTAATATTACGCAGGAAGAACCGGAAGTTCAATGGGCTATGAATTTCACCGCAGGCTGGATAGGTGTTTATGATGAAAAGAATCGCGCACGTTGTATTAAAATTGGTGAGAAAACGGGTCTTTACAAAGATGAAATAGTATCAAAAGGATGTACTCCCAGCTATTTGCCTGAGTTCATTACAATTGAAGTTAACAAACGTCATAATAATTAGTTACCTCTGAAAAATTCATTAGGGCTTGATGCAAAAAATAAAGGAAACAATGCGTTATAGCAGCTAGTTAGTAAACTAAATTTCTCGGTGCCAGTGACACCCTAATTTTAGAAAAAGGTAGATTATGTACCGAAGTGGTTAGAGGAATTATTGCTTTCATATTTAAAAAAAGACTAAAATAATAACAGATGCAAGGCACCTGTAGAATTCCGAAACGTTAGATAATAATATATTATTGGAGGAGAAATTATGTCTACTAAAATTGAAATTACCCACACACTCAATGCTCCTCGGGAGATTGTTTTTAAGGCATTTAGCCATGCTGAACATCTGAAAAATTGGTGGGGACCAAAAGGATGGGATTTTACTATTTCTACGTTTGAGTTCGATCAGAGCGGCGTCTTCCACTACAGCCAGAAGTCCCCTGATGGCGATATGATGTGGGTGAAATTCATTTATGATGAAATTAGTGTTCCAGAAAAATTTGTGTATACGCAATTCTTTTCCGATGAAGAAGGCAATGTCGTGCGCGCACCAATTCACAATACTTGGCCTCTGAAAGTGCAGAATACATTTACGTTCCTAGAACATGATGGAAAAACAACCCTTACGATGATTCAGACTCCCGTATCGGCAACCGATGAGGAGCTTAAAACCTTTGTAGAATCACAAGATATGATTCAAGGAGGATTCACGGGCACCTTTAATCATTTAGAAGATTATTTATCAAAGAATTGAAACTAGGATAAAAACAGTGAAGTCAAATAGGAGGGGTACAGATGACCGGAACTATCCAAAATATTGTGCCACATTTATGGTATGACAAGGAAGCGCGGGAAGCGGCGGAGTATTACGCCTCCATTTTCCCGGACTCCCAAATTACAAATGTAACAACACTTCATGACACACCATCAGGTGACGCGGATTTGGTCTCTTTTGAGTTGTGGGGACAGAAGTTTATGGCCATTAATGGAGGACCTTATTTCGAATTCAATCCATCTGTGTCTTTTTTCGTTAATTTTGATCCATCACGAGAGAAGGACGCGAGTAAAATGATAGTGGAGGTTTGGAATAGATTGTCTGAAGGTGGAACCGTGCTTATGCCACTTGATCAGTATCCGTTTAGTGAGAAGTATGGCTGGATTCAAGATAGATATGGTTTGTCTTGGCAATTAATCCTTACCAATCCGGAAGGTGAGGAGCGGCCAGCCATTGTGCCTTCGTTACTATTTGTTGGGGATAAATGCGGGAAAGCCGAAGAGGCGCTTCATTTTTATGTATCTGTATTTGCGGATGCAAAGCAAGGTCATATTGCTCACTATCCTCAAGGCATGGAACCTAACAAAGAAGGAACAACTATGTTTGCTGATTTCATGCTTGAGAATCAGTGGTTGGCTGCAATGGACAGTGCGGAAAATCATCCATTCGGTTTCAATGAGGCCATCTCATTTATGGTTTATTGTGACACCCAAGAAGAGATTGATGACTACTGGGATAAGCTGTCTGCCCATCCTGAAGCAGAGCAATGCGGCTGGTTGAAAGACCAGTATGGGGTGTCCTGGCAGATTGTACCGAGAGAAATGGACAAGATGTTGAGCAGCGGTACATCAGAACAGATTGCCCGTGTGAATAAAGCAGTTCTTCAAATGAAAAAACTTGATCTAGCGAAGTTGCAGGACGTATACAAGGAGTAAAAAAGTACCCATTGAATTGATTGTTTTGGACACCCTTCATTCATTTGTCTGCCGTAAGTACTCCACGTATGCGGAGTGTGTGGCTTGGTTGGAGATTTGATGTGTGGATAAGAAAAACGGGAAAGGATTCACCTTTTCCCGTTTTTTAAATCATAAAAAATCAGCCAATTGCTGTTGACGTTTATCGAGCATGATTTGTTCTGGCTTGATCCCTTGTGCACGTAGTAATTCAATGTTCTCCATTAGGAATTCATCACTGCCAACGATATAGAATAGTCCATCTTTATCAGCAACTAGATTTTTCACTTCATTATAGTAATCTTTCCGATTATCGACGAACTGTGATACGAACTTCTTATCAGGTGCGGATTCAAAAATAGTAGTGAATAGGAAATCCTTTGACGAGTCGATGTTCAAGGAATGAACTTTATTAACGTTTTCCGCACGTTCGAAGTAATCTAGTACAAGTGGTCTGAAAGTTGCCAGGCCAACGCCTGATGACAGTAGATAAACATTTTTGTCTTCTCTTTTAAGTGGTATGTTCGAATGCGTTTTAAATATCGCAACTTCATTGCCGACTTCAAGATTTCTTAAGGTTGCTTTAAACTCGGAGCAATGTTCTTTGATACGTGTTGTAATACCAATTGAATTCTCATGGGGTAGAGTGGAGATCGACATGTGGCGAATTAAGCCGCGGTTCGGTTTCTCGCCAGCATTAAAACCTTTCAGTGCGAAGTGGGTGTGTGAACCTTCCTCCCATGAAAAGTCTTCAGGACGGTCGAGCAAGTATGTTTTCACTTCAGGAGTTTCGTCAATAATTTTATTTATTTTAGTCCAGTATATTTGCATCGTACTCTCCCCTTACATAATTATATTTCCCCTCACTATCTACTATATAATAATTGATAATGATTATCAATTAAATAGTTTGCTAGTACTTGGAATCGCAGACGCTCATACAAACGTGAAAGTTGTTACATTCTTGGTTTGTTCAAATTAACAGGAAGGCTTGCGTGACTGGCATCACACAACACACACGAGCAAGCTGCGCATAATCAGAATCTAATATAGTATTCAACATCAACTGAAACGTTCGTTTCAATAAATATCAATGCCAAATTATGCTGGATTCAATAGAAGTTCAGTCCTTTTTCATTTGTTCAAAAGTTGTTATCCCTTGAACTATCACTGGGATAATTATATAGTTGGTATGAAAAGTAATACTTGTATGAAATGTTATAACCTAATGAAGAAAGGGTGGATTTATAGTGGCACATCCAGATGGAAAACACATTTTTGGTACTGTGAAAGTAGGGACAAAAGGACAGATTGTCATTCCAAAAGAGGCAAGAGACATATTTAATATTCAGCCTGGAGACTCTCTATTAATGTTAGGTGACGAAAAACAAGGTATAGCATTGGTTAAACAAGAATTATTCTTTGAATTTGCTGATGCTATTTTAAATTCAAAGTCTATAAAAGAAACCGATAAGGAATGAGAAGCGAAATCAAATATTGAAATTAGGGTTTAAACTATTTAACTTGAATCAGCAGGGAGTTTAAACTCCCTGCTGATTCAAGTTAAGCCTCCGACGTACAGGACGTGGCGTTATTGTCGGCCGGCGGATGTTTCTGCTTGTATTCAGCACATCCTTTAAAGGGGAGGAGTATGAAGAAAATGATTATTATTGGATTAGTATTGCTAGTCATAGTGCTACTAGTGGGATCCTATTTGTATACGAACATGACCTATATGAAAAAGCCGTTGAAGAAAATGTACAATGCAGGATTTACTGAAAAACAAATAAAATTAAAGGATGGCACAGTATTAAACTACGGTGAAGGTCCGAGGAATGGAAAAACAGCATTGCTATTAATTCATGGGCAAGGTATGAATTGGAAGGATTATGCCAAAGTGTTGCCTGAACTATCCAAGCACTATCATGTGTATGCGGTGGATTGTCATGGACATGGAGAGTCTGATTGGAATCCAAAAAAATATACAGCTAAAGCAATGGCGCGGGATTTTGCTGAATTTATTGAGATAGAGATTGGTGAAAGAACAGTACTATCTGGTCATTCGTCCGGGGGGATGATTGCAGCATGGATGGCGGCATATTATCCTGAACTCGTGCTTGGCACAGTGATTGAAGATTCACCATTCTTTTCAACGGAACTAGATAGACGGGAAAATACATATGTTTGGGTTTACGGTTTTCAAATGTATCAAGACTTCAAAAATCAAAATGAAGTGAAAGATTATTTTACTTATTCATTAGAGCGCAGCTACTGGAAGAAATTATTTGGGGATTTTCTTTGGAAAAGATTTTCGAAAGATGCGGTTAGCTATCATGAAAAACATCCAAATGAGCCAGTACATTTATTTTATTTACCTCCACAAATCAATAGGATGTTTGAAGCTGAAACTTATGCATATGACCGTAAATTTGGGGAGACATTTTACGATCATTCATGGTTTGAAGATTATAAGCAGGAAGAAGTGTTGTCGGAAATTAAGAGTCCAACTGTGTTTTTAAAAGCGAAAACTACTTATGACGATGACTTATTGGTAGCGGCGTTATCAGATGAGGACGCGGATCGAGTAGTAGAATTAGTAGAACAAGGAATCAGAACAGACATTGATACTCCTGGGCATGATATTCATTACGATAAACCAAAGGAATTTACGGAGATTCTGATTAGTTTTTTGGAAGACTTAAAATAGATGTAGAAAACTCACAAAGCATCTGAAATAGTTTAGGGTGTCAGTCATAAACCGACACCCTAATTAAATCGCAGGAACCAAGGGAGGTCAGTATCCGTATGGAAAACGTATCAAATGTTGATAAATTGGAATCAATAAAGTCCTTTCAATCGACAATCGGCAAGCTCGAGAATACATTGGCTACGATGACTCAGAAAGGTGCCAATACTACTCTAGTAAAAAAACGACTCCAGGCTAGTTATGTAGGCTTAGCCATGCTAGAATACTTTTGGAATCAAAGACCCCATCACTACACCCAGGAAGACTTAAAGGAAGCTCGCAATATTCTTACTGGTTTACTTCCTTCGATTGAGAACAGTTATGCTAAGTTAAAGGCAGGGAGTAGCCCCCAAAGAACGCTTTTAGATAGGAGAATTAAAGCGTTGGAGCTAGCTGTACAGTCGACTGACAATCTGTCCAATGAATAAGAGTTATTCATTAATAGCCAAAAAAGGAATCCTTTTTGATATTGCGTTTTGAAATCTTTTTGCCTTGCAAATAAGTAGACATAGAATTGACCATTGATTTTGATCCTGCAATAAAGTAATTAGCATTGTCCTTATATAGGCTGATAAATTTATCCACTTCTTCATGTAAGTCGTCTCTTGAATCAAGGTAAGTAATATTTATAGATGATTTCCTAGCAATACGATCAAGCTCGTCTTTAAATAAATATGAATTTCCACTATCCATATAAAGTAGATTAATTTGTTTCTCGTTTGTATTCCAATCTGCCTCTACTTGTTTCAATATAGCTCGAAAGGGTGTAATTCCAACTCCGCCGGCTATTAGGAGAGAAGGATTATTATTATCTTCTAAATAAAAACCTCCTACTGGTCCAGCCATTCTGATTGTCATGTCCTGTTTCAATTCCAACATTGCTTTCTTAAAGTCACTTGGGTTATCACCAATACGGGTTGTTATTCGAACAACATTCTCCACGGTTGACGATGCTATAGTAAATGGTTTTGTAGAATTTTTCACTTTTTTATGAGTAATGCTAAACAAACCATGTTGCCCTGCTTTCCAGGTTACATCTTTCTCTTTTTGAAATAGGAAGGTATACACACCTTCTGATTCTTTGTAGCTTTCCAAAAATATTAAATCTCTCTTTTTGAATATGGATAATGTATCTCGAAAAAAACTCATTTCACCATCTCCTTTTTTAAAGCATAAAACAGATCACTTGTTGGCAACAGAAACCATCTGTGATCTGTTTTATGATGTTGATTTAAAAGAGCCATCTAGGTATATAAGTTGAACTTATAGTCCCTATATTATTCAGTTGATTGGAGTGCGGAGCGGCGACTCCTGCGGGAACAGCGCGAGCTGAAGACCCCGCAGGAAGAGCCGTCATGAATAACGGTTTTGCGACCGAAAAGTGAAGCGTTTGGGAGCAACGGGGAAGATGCCTTAATTTCTACAAAAAGACGTAGAAATTAAGGCAAATCGAACCCTTCGCTGTTCGATTGGCTGAAGCCGTGCCCGCGGAAAGCGTCCGCTCGGAACGGAAATCAACGGGTAGTCGTATTATTGAAATCCACCTATATAGGAGAATTTCCAACCCGCCTTTTAGCTCTTTAATTTCTTACAACAGGGATCCACATTTCACCATAAACTTTGCCGTCTTCTTGTCCCATCACAACCGCTGCATTTGGACCACCGACATAGGATACATCGGTTACTTCCATCAGGACTTGGCCAAAGGCAATACCAGTAAGCTTGTTACTCAACTCTTCATCTGTATTCGCTTCCCCTTTAACAACGATGTATTCGCCTTCAGGAAATTGGATCAGTCTAGTTGCTTCAGGTAAAGTTTCCTCCGTCATAACACCCGCGTAATGCATCATCTTGTTATTCACTGCTTCGTTTACAACGAAAATATAGTCATTTTTGGCGAGCGTTTTTAGCTTATCAATTGTTCCATCTTGATTGACAGCTTGCCAAAAGTCTGCCTTTTCCTTGTTAATACCAGCAAAGTCTGTGTAATCACTCTTAAGCTCTGTTCCAATTCCTAAAACAGTAAAGCTGTTCTTTTCTTCTAAAGTATAATTTGCCATTTCAAAATTCCTCCTTTTAAAATCAAACACGCCTCGGCGTGATTGTGTCCAGATTTTGAATTGAGCTTGCTCAATTAACTCCCTTCAAAATCTATGACATCCGCCGGAAGCCTTAACTTTATTCAACTGGGGTTGGCCTCTGCTGAATAAAGTTGAACAAATAATTTGTTTTCTTATTTGTTAAGTTTATAATAGCATTGAATCATGTCAAAAAGTGACACTGTTTAGGAGGTCAAAATGAAAAAAGTTGAACGGATTAATACAATCATGCGGTATATCAACAACCGATCTTACTTCACAATTACTGAAATTATGCGGGAATTTAATATCTCCCGCTCAACTGCGATTCGAGATATTCGAGAAATTGAAGCGATGGGGATGCCACTAGATGCAGAGGTTGGAAGGGATGGCGGCTATTCTGTCATGAGCAACTCCATCCTTCCTTCTATTCGCTTTACCGATAATGAAGTCAAAGCGCTTTTTATTGCTTTTATGGCCTCAAGAAATCAACAGCTGCCCTATTTAAAAAGTCGCCAATCTTTAGCTGAAAAATTACTTGGCCTTATTCCAGAAAATCAACAAGATACCCTCGTTTTATTAAATCAAATCTTGCTATTCGAAGGGACCAATCCTAACAATCCAGATTTACTTGATCTATCAGACCTCCCTCATCCTATGTTAGAAAAACTTATCCAGCTGCTTCTTTTGGATAGCCATGTATTGATTACCACCAAAGAGGGCAAGGAAATAAAGTCTTATCTCATTTACACCTTGCATCTTTATCGTGAAAAAAGCCTATGGCAAATTGAAGGGTTTGACTTAAAGGAAGAAAAGAGAAGGATTTTTCCTGTCGACCACATCACGGATGTAAAACCATACATCGCAAAGAAAAGAGTAACTAAGAAAAAGATTTTGGAAAAACTAAGTAAGCAGGAGGAAATAATCAACCTCGTTATAGAATTGGGTCCAAAGGCAATTGCTCAGTTCAAAAAATACCATCCTTTAAGGTTTTCAATTTCCTATACAAATCCCTACCAAGCTACAGCAGTTCTGAAAGCTTTTATCAATGTTAATATACCCGAAGAATTGGCTGATATAACAAATTGGCTGCTTTTCTTAGGTGAGGATATCAGGTTTAGGGAAGTGCCCGAAGAAGTCTTGAAATGTTTACAAGATAGATTAGGCTTATATCATCAATAAGCGGTGGACATGAATTTTCGTGGTGACACTTTTTTGACAAGCTGATTTGATAAATGAAAATTATGACTAAAAGTGGCATAATATATAATAGAGAGCGGCTATAATGATGATTTTCATCCTTATTCAAGCGTCAATAAATGAAGATTGGTGGAAAATAAATGGGGACTGTTAGTGGGGCAAAAAAAACAAATAGATTTAAAATGGTATTACAGGCGATAGCCGTTATGATTGGTGCATTTATAACCGCATATGGACTTGAGGCGGTGTTAATTCCGAATAATGTCTCAGATGGTGGCGTGACGGGACTAAGTATTGTAGGTTCACAATTATTTGGTTTGCCTCTTGGTATTTTAATTGCAGTACTGAATATTCCATTCGTCATTTTGGGGTATTACCAACTTGGTAAAAGTTTTGCGTTGTATTCTGTGATTGGCATCGCTTCACTCGCATATGGGACGAGCGTTATGCATCGCATCCCCACAATTATAGAAGGAGATACGTTGTTAGTAACAGTCATTGGAGGTATTATCATCGGTGTTGGGATGGGGATCGCCTTACGCAATGGTGGTGCGTTGGATGGGATTGATATGTTAGCAGTACTACTTTCCCGACGATTACCTTTTGGAACGAGTGACCTTATTTTATTCTTAAACTTATTTGTGTTTATTGTTGTCTCGTTCGTATTTGGTCTTCAAGGAGCTTTCTTATCAGGAATTGCCTATTTTATCGCATCTAAGGTGATAGCACTCGTTGAAGAAGGGTTAAGTGGCTCTAAGACCTTTAAAATTATAACAAATCAACCAGAATTAATGGTTGAAACGATACGTGAACGATTAGGCCGTAGTGCAACGTATAGCCAAATTGAAGGCGGTTTTTCAAACGAAAACTTTAAAGAAATCACTTGTATTATTAACCGTCTAGAGGATAGCAAAATGAAAGAAATCATTCATGAAATCGACAAACATGCTTTTGTAGCTGTGTATGATGTGGCAGAAGTGAAGGGCGGCAACTTCAAGAAAAAAGAGATGCATTGAGCGCTGTTCTTTAGGTGATTGGCACCATAATAAAGGAGGAAATTAAAATGGCGAATAGAAACAAGGAATTGTTACAAGAACAACGTGAGGAATTACTCAAGAAATTAAAGCTTCGTTTTGAGGCAAACATGAATCGTCATCAGGGACTTGAATGGGCTGAAGTCCAAACGAAGCTGGAAGCGAACGCTGAAAAACTGTGGTCGGTTTATGAGATGGAACAAACTGGTGGTGAACCGGATGTTGTTCGCTATGATAAAGAGTTAGACGAATATACTTTTTATGATTGTTCTGCTGAAAGCCCTAAAGGTCGCAGAAGTATTTGCTACGATCTTGAAGCACTGGAGGCTCGGAAAAAACATAAACCGGAAAATAATGCGATGAGTATGGCTACCGATATGGGCATAGCACTTTTAACGGAGGAACAATATAGGGAATTGCAGGAGCTTGGCAATTTCGATTTGAAAACGTCTAGCTGGGTGCAAACACCTGCTAACATTCGAAAGCTAGGTGGAGCTCTCTTTTGCGATTGTCGTTATGACACTGTCTTTACCTATCATAATGGGGCAGATTCTTACTATGGCGCCCGCGGTTTCCGAGGCTCGCTAAAGGTTTAAATTTTTGTTTTGTATACAATAACACTGAATACCTTATAGCATCAAAAATTGATATGAGGTGGAAAAAATGTTGAATGTACAATTTGATATAAAAAGAATTCATATTTTAAAAGAACTCTTACTTCGCTTACGACACGGAGGTTCATCAGAAAAAATCCAATCAGATTTTGAACAATATTTTAAACAAGTGAGTGTTGTTGATGTATGGCTCATACAATTAGAATTACTAAATGGTGACTACGGCATTACAATTGAGGATGTTAAGCGGTTTTCGAGTATCCATCCTGATTTATATGGCAGCATAACGAATGTAACGGAAACATTCGACATTTATCATCCAGTTCAAATTTATAAAGAAGAAAATACCGCCTGTCAAATTGTTTTGAATCAAATCAATCGCCTTTTGGAATCAATGGAAGAGAATCAACCTTTAGAAACAGATAGGCTAGACGAATTAAGGCATTTACTATTTCGATTAGGAGAATTTCATAACCATTATAATCGTAAGGAAAAGCTCTTTTTTCCGATCATGGAACGATATGGCCATTATTCTCCTATTAGAACCGTGTGGTTGGTGGATGATCAGATTCGTGTCTTATATCAGGCTGCTAAAAGACAAATCGTCCAACTTCCAGACGGAGATTTTGCACGCTTTCGAAAAAGATACGATGCGTTTGAAACGAAGTTTAAGGAAATGATTTTTCAAGAAGAGGCAATACTTTTACCAATCCTTCAATCGATATTTAGTGAAGATGATTGGCTAGCCATTGCTAGTGAAAGCGATGCGTTTGGCTATACGATGATCGAAGCTCCTATTGAAAGATGGACGCCTAAATCTGTGGATGTAGATAAAGCCACAACTGAACCATCGACAACTCAAGATGTAGTTTTTGGCGGGGGCGGCTACTTAACGACAGAAGAAGCCACACTCATTTTCAACAATCTACCATTGGAAATAACATTTGTTGATAAAAATGATCTGTTTAAATACTTCAATGAAATGACAGAAGCATCAGAAATGATGCTAGTGCGTACGCCTATTTCCATAGGGCGTAACGTAGCAAATTGTCATCCACCTAAAAGTTTGAAGAAGGTCATGACATTAATTCGTGATCTTAAAACAGGTAAACGAACCTCTGAAAGTATGTGGTTCAAAAAGAATGATCAATACATTCATCTTACTTATAAAGCGATTTCTAATGAAGCAGGAGAATTTTTAGGCGTATTGGAATATGTCCAAGATATTCAGCCTTTCTTTGAATTGCCTAGTAAAGTAAAAACAGGACTAAGTGTACTTGAAGAATAAATTGTCTGTCATCCGTGTAACTATGCTGTGTGCTAGTGTAGTCATATCAATTGAAGTAGTAGCACAAGTATAATCAGATTTGGCGGGAGGTGTATTTCGGTGTCAAACAATGTGGATGATTATCTTCAGCGCGGCTTTTATGGCGCTAAAGAAACGAAGCCAGCAGAACGCCGGAAATTTCTTGGTACAATTCGTGAACGTATCGTGATTGCTCTTACGCAGGAACAAGTGAGAGAAAGCGGTATTTATCAACAAGTCGAGGAGGCCCTAAAAGGAAATAGAGAGGCCCGTCTATACTTGAATGGACATATGTATTATGAAGAGTTGTCGAAATATGTGAAGGTCGCTTCCAAATATCATGTGGATTTTACAATCGTCACCAATAAAAATCATCAATCTAAAATTGGTCTAGTCCTCGCATATGACTATGCGATTGATAAAGATGAGATTTATGTAAAAAAAGAAATCCCGATTGCGAAGCCGTTAAAAAAGGATAAGAGTGGATTTTATGCAACATTATTAAAAGTATTCAAGAAGAGTTAAGTGAATAAAGCATCATATCGTACATTATACCTTAACGTAGGGTCACTCTTTCAAAAAAAATGTTGTATTAATATTCACTAAAGGTTATAATTATGAAAAT
This sequence comes from Sporosarcina sp. FSL K6-2383, assembly GCF_038618305.1. NCBI lineage: Bacteria > Bacillati > Bacillota > Bacilli > Caryophanales > Caryophanaceae > Sporosarcina > Sporosarcina sp. FSL K6-2383. The sequence goes on along the minus strand of NZ_CP152017.1, from coordinate 3,515,239 downwards.
TGTAATTCTAGGAGTGAATTTTGATGGAGAGAAAAAATACAATTATTATAGGTGCTGCAGGAAGAGACTTCCATAATTTTAATACTGTTTATCGTAATAATGAAGCGTATAATGTTGTCGCTTTTACGGCAACTCAAATACCTGATATAGATGGACGTAAATATCCAAGTGAATTAGCAGGTGAACTTTATCCAGAGGGGATTCCGATTTATTCACAAGACCAACTGCCGACGTTGATTGAAGAGTTGGATGTGGATGAATGTGTGTTTGCATACAGCGATATTGCATATGAAGATGTGATGGGTATTGGTGCAATTGTCAATGCAGCGGGTGCGAATTTCACGCTTCTTGGACCAAAAGGGACGCAGTTAAAGAGTAATAAACCAGTTATTTCGGTTTGTGCTGTGCGTACTGGAACGGGTAAAAGTCAAACGTCACGAAAAATTATTGAAACGCTGTTGGAGCACGGTTTAAAAGTTGTTGCAGTGAGACATCCAATGCCTTATGGCGATTTAAATGCTCAACGTGTTCAACGTTTTGCGACAGTGGAGGACTTGAAGAAACATAATTGTACAATTGAAGAAATGGAAGAGTATGAGCCACATGTGGCCCGTGGAAATATTATCTATGCAGGTGTTGATTATGCAGATATTTTAGCGGCAGCTGAAAATGATCCGGATGGCTGTGATGTTATTTTATGGGACGGAGGAAATAATGATTTCTCTTTCTTCCAGCCCGATTTAGCGGTTACTGTATTGGATCCGCATCGTCCAGGTCATGAGTTGAAATACTATCCTGGTGAAGTGAGTTTACGAACAGCTGATGTTGCGATTATTAATAAAATTGATAGTGCAACGGCAGAAGCCATTCAAATTGTTGAAAATAATATTAAATTTGCAAGCCCTACTAGTACGATTATTAAAGCGGAGTCAAAAATTACGGTTGATAATCCAGAAATCATTGTTGGGAAACGTGTATTAGTCGTTGAAGATGGTCCGACGTTAACACACGGGGAGATGAAAATTGGTGCAGGTACAGTTGCGGCCGAACGTTTAGGCGCCAAAGAATTAGTTGACCCACGTCCATTCGCAGTTGGTTCATTAATCGATACGTTTAACAAATATCAACATGTTCAAAGCGTCTTGCCTGCGATGGGGTACGGTGAACAACAATTGAAGGATCTTGAAGAAACTATCAATAATACGGACTGTGATGCGGTAATTATTGGAACACCAATGGATTTATCCCGTATTATTACGATTAATAAACCATTTACGCGTGTGCATTATGATTTAGACGAAGTTGGTGGTCCTAATTTAAGTGGGATTTTAAAAGGGTTTATACAAGAACATATGGCTGTAAAGTAACTATCCGATACGAAAGCGCGGGGATTCTTTAGTGAATCCTTGCGTTTTTTAATTGAGCGGAAGAGGTACCATGTTCCGGTAGGGATAGGGTATGATTATCTTAAGATGTCCAGTTATGAAAATGATGCGCTCTGAAGCTTGTCAAAACCATTAAGACTTCTTCTACATTGAAGGGAGAAAGAACGAACTGAAAGTTACAATTGAAAATGAAATTCTCAAAATTAATGTCCAGTATAGCAGTAGGAAGAAGTTATCCATTCATATAGATCCGTTTGGTTTTATAACGGTTAAGGCACCAAAAGGTACAAGTGAAGAACAGATTGTCAGTGCAATCGACAGTAATGGGAAACAGATTTTAGCGAAAATCCATGAAATCGTAGCAGCTCGGGAAATCCCAAAGGCAAGGGAGTATCATACAAAGGGAAAGTTCTTGTACCTCGGGAAAGAACATTTTCTTCATGAATTAATCGAGATAAATGGATTAGATGAGGAGACTCTCAAGAGAAATCTCAAAAGGTTCTATATCAACAGTTGTAAGGCGATTACAGCAGAACGGGTAAAAGTCTATCAAAAACAACTTAAAGTAAATCCTAAAATGATTGAAATAGTGGAGTCCAAGGCGAAATGGGGAAGTTGTAGTTCGGATAGAAATCTAACCTTTAATTATCGGTTGGCAATGGCCCCGATTGAAGTCATCGATTACGTGGTTATCCATGAGTTATGCCATATACATCATATGAATCATGATCGCTCATTTTGGAGACGGGTGGGTAGTATTATGCCAGATTATAAAGAGAAAGAAGAGTATTTGGCGAGGAATGGGCATTTGATGTATCTTTAACGAAGTATTACCCTCAAAGTTAGTAAACTTTGTTAAAGTGAATAAGGATATATTGATAATTAAAGAACTGGAATGGTGAATAAGTCTTGAAAACATTTAAAAAAGTGTATGTTGAAATCATAAGCGTTTGTAATCTTGCGTGCAGCTTCTGTCCTCCGACAATCAGGGACCCCAAAATTATTAAGCTGGATGCCTTTAACGACATTTTAGATCAGCTTAGTCCCCACACGAAGTATATTTATCTTCATGTAAAAGGTGAACCGCTTATGCATCCAAGAATCGATCAATTATTGGATGCTGCGCACGCCAAGGGATTTAAGGTGAATATCACGACGAATGGGACGCTTATTAAGAAAAATGCCAAGAAGTTACTGGGGAAACCAGCTTTGCGTCAAATAAACTTTTCGTTACATAGTTTTGACGGACACGAAGGCTCAGAAAATCGGGAAAAGTATTTGGGCGATATTCTTGAATTTGTACGTGAGGCTAAAGAATTTAGTACGATTATTTCGTATCGTTTATGGAATCTTCAACAAGAACATAAAAATGATGTAGCGAAGAGAAGAAACCGTGAAACGTTGGAGATTTTGGAGAATGAGTATGACTTAGACTTCAGGATTGAAGAAAAAGTACAGCCAGGTAAAGGCGTAAAAATTACGAACAACGTCTATCTCAATCAAGACCATGAATTCCAATGGCCGAGTCTGCTGGCCCCTGAGGATGATGGCAAAGGATTTTGTCATGCACTTCGCAACCAAGCTGCTATTCTTGTAGATGGAACAGTTGTCCCTTGCTGTCTCGACGGAGAAGGCGTCATCAATTTGGGAAATGTGAAGGAAACATCTTTTTCTGACATTATCGAGGGAGAGCGAGCAACTAATCTTGTCGATGGTTTTTCTAGAAGAGAAGCAGTTGAAGAAATGTGTAGGAAGTGTGGGTATAGACAGAAATTTGGGGTTTAGTAAATTATAACTTTGATTTGTTGTTGGCAGTGAAACTAAAAAAGTACTTGATTCCAAAATTAAAACCATAGATACTCTTTCAAATAATGAAAAGAGTGCCTATGGTTTATATTTTTTTCCGCAATTAAGGTGGTCTGTCTTAGGCGTATTTTTACTTCCCAAATGATGATTCTCCTCTTCTCCTTATCCCCTCTTTAAGGTCCCGCCAAGGATAATAAACAAAGAAATTCCTGTTACAATAGAAAGACCATTAATTGCGCGACCAAACGGAGGAGGAACGATGATGCAAAAGCTATATTTTGAATCCGCATGGGATAAAACAATTGCCCCAAGTGATCGAGAAAAAATCGGAAAAACATTCCAAGAACAAGCACTGCACCTTGAGGATGGCATTCATTTTACATTTCTATGGAAAGCTAAAAATCATAAAGGTGAATTATTAATTGCTGTGCTTATTCATAATTGCGAGGAAACCACCTTACATATACAAGATGCAATTGTTACTTACCTAGAAAGGGATGAGAAAATCGCTACAAGTCTATTCAGTGTGCCTTGTGAGATTGCTGGAAAAACAACAATGCCCTGGACATTTATTTTTTCAGAATCCAATCAGATATCACAGGCTGCACAATATGTGATTCAAAATTAGAGAACTATATACAGGGAGTTGATTCAAATAAAAACGAAAGTCAAAGATCGATTTATCTACTTTTTTGTGGAACCCAATATCGTTTTTGTTTATCACATAGAAACAGAACAATACGTAACGATGTCAGGTTTTATGGATAATCTAGACAAGATTGAGACATTTGAAATCAATCATGAAGCCAATTTTAAAACGTTTGATCACAGGGGAAACCAGCCGATTGAAGAAATAGGATTCTTTATAAATCAGGATGGTATGAATGAGATGGTAGAGGAAATCAATCAGCAGATTCAAAAGGCTCGACAGGTAAAGGGACCCGAGGATCAATTGGGTGCGGTGCATATCGTTACTTCAGAATCGGCAGCAGGTTCTTTAAGAGTAGGACTTGAAAAACCGAATACTGTCATTGGATTTCCAGACAGCTTTTCGACTGGACCGTTGTGGAAGTTAGATAAAGAAGTGGGTCGAAACTTCCGAAAAGAATGGCTATTTGAGAATATTAACTATGAGTTTGATGATTATGAACAGGACAATAAAGTGAGCAATACGTTGCGTGAGATTGAGGATATAGCTGGTCATAGGCAAATTTATCTTTGGTATGGAAATAATGCTGATGAACAAATAGGTCTCCGATTTTTTCTTTATTTATTGCGAGATAAAGCAAATGAGATTTTTCTTGTGAATTCTACGGAACTCTATAAAAAATCCAATGCTGCTGAAGAGGGACAACCTATTTTTCATACGGGGCAAATGGAATCGGAAATTGTAAGGACATTTTCTGAGAAAAATAAAGAAATTAAACCATTATCAGATATCATGCGGACTCAATTTCATCGGGAGTGGGAAAAACTAGCCCAAACGAAAGATGTTTTACGTGTGTGGAAAGACAATGAAATTCAAGGTGTGCCAGAACATCATTATGATCCTCTTATCCTTGAAACACTGAAAAAGCTTCATGATGAGCAAGGATCGAAAGATTTTATCAAGACAGGAAGTTTGCTTGGAGAAATAGTGGAGCGAACAGATACGCATATAGATATTTTCTTTTTAGAACATAGAATTCGGTATTTAGTATACAGTGGGGCACTCGAGTTAAAAGGAATACCCAAGTCAATGAGGCATTATAGTGTGAGATTTCGGTGATTTAAAATAAATGAGTATGACAAATATACAGTAAAGGTGCTAGCGCTTAAAACAATGAAAAATTGTTTGGAGTGCTAGCACCTTTCAGTTTTCATGCTTTCAAAAAGCATCGATCATTTGCTTAGGGTTATCGATCAATTGCCAGTGATTATCGATCAATCTAAAGAAGTTATCAATCATTTGCTCGTAGATATCGATCAATTCAACAGAGTTATCGTCATTTCGGGACTTTAGAATCACGGAATTTTGGTTCCGTTTTTTGCGGAAGCATAATTTTTCAAACACAAATAATCGGCAGTCGTCGATAAATCGTTGTTGTCACAAAATGATGCCTTAACTCGTCTTATTTGTAAATGAAATAAGGGGTGGCTGCAATGAAAGAATTGACATGCATTGTCGTAGGTGGAGGATATGCGGGCATTAATGCAGTTAAAGCGATTCAAAAAAGGTTTAAAGGTGAAGCAAGTAAACGAAAACTTCGAGTTATTTTAATAGACAAGAACCCCTATCACTTTCGCAAAGTATTGCTTTTTAAGCCCGCGGTCGGAGACGAGGATATCACTGTTCCTTTAACTAGGCTGTTTCCTGATGGAGTCGAATTCGTTCAGGCGACTGTTACGAAAATCGAATCGAAGGAAAAAAGGTTGATTTTCCGGGATGCTGAAACCAATGAGAGTTCGCTGAAATATGACATTCTTGTCTTGGCGGTTGGGAGTGTTGTACGGCAACCTGATTCTAATCAGGGAGGGCTAGCGTTGGCGAGTTTAGAGGCTGCGCAGAAGATTCGGGAGTCATGGCGCGTGAATTTACAGAAAGCCATTCAGGAAAAAAGTACGAAAGAGCGTCAAAGATTAATGACCATTGCCGTTGCGGGAGCAGGCATAAGTGGCATCGAGACATCTGCTGAACTAGCTTATTTCATTCGTAAAGATGCGGCGAAATTAGGACTTGACCCGGATGCTGTGAGAATAAAATTATGTAACGCGAACAAGAGATTGTTCTCAAATGGTCCGGAAAAGGTAGGACTCAAATTGGAACGTTCACTTGGTGCTTGCGGAGTAACAGTCTTGCATGAGAGCAAGGTACTGCATGAAAAAGAAGGAACGCTAACCTTACCGAACGGCGAAACAATGCCCGTTGGCTTATGTATCTGGACGCTAGGATTGTTACCTAACCCAATGTTGCAAAGTATCGGGTTGCCAATTACTTCGGAAGGATACGTGATTGTAGATGCAAGTTATCGGGTTCCAGGAGCTGATGGTGTATACAGTATTGGTGACTGTGCGCGAATCGTAGACCCCGCTAGCGGACGGTTGGACGGGAAGACATGTAAGGAAGCAACTTTTCAAGCAGCAAGGCTTGGAAAGATTTTAGTGGCGGATATTATTGGGCGTCCAGCACCTTCACATAAGAGGGGTATTGACTTATTTTGCTTTTCTTTAGGTCCGGGGCAAGGAATGTTATGGACACATCAATGCGGTTTAGATATTATTTTTACAGGAAAGCTGGGTTGGCGAATGAGGAAATTCACTTGGGATTCAGCAAGTCTGTTAAAATAACGTAAACGAAGGATAAGAATGGAGTTGTAGGATGCAAGAGTTATATGAGCAATATAAAGGACTACTATTTACGCTTGCCTACCAACTGACAGGATCGGTCCACGATGCGGAAGATGCTGTGCAAGACGTATTCCTAAAGTTGTATGACGTTGAGCGGGAAAGTTTGGTTGATCCGAAAGCATATCTGTGCAAAATGGTCACTAATCACTGTCGGGATGTATTCAAGTCGGCGCGAAAACGACGGGAACAGTATGTCGGCCAGTGGCTTCCCGAGCCCCTTCTTACCTCGAATGATGAATTGTTTGAATCGGTTGTTCAAGGTGAGTTGTTGTCCTATGCTATGCTCGTGTTGCTTGAAAGGCTGTCTCCAACGGAAAGGGCAGTGTTCGTACTTCGCGAGGCGCTTGGTTTTGAATATGTAGCTATTGCCGAGCTTGTTGACAAAAGCGAAGCGAATTGCCGCAAGCTAAATAGCCGTGCGAAAGGAAGGATGGGGATTAGCCCTGATGAGTCAGTCTATCCCGAAACAGAGAGCGAGGAGTGGGTACGTCGATTCCTAGCGGCTCTTGAACAGGGAAACGTGGATACAGTTGTAGCCATGCTCGCAAAAGATGTCGTATTGGTCTCTGATGGTGGAGGGAAAGCGTTCGCCGCCGCCAATCCTATTGAATCCCGTGATTTCGTCGCGCGGTTCCTTTTCGGGTTAATGCGTAAGTTACCTCAGTACTCAGGAGGCATGCATCTCGAAATGAGGGATATCAATCGCCAAACGGGGCTTGTTGTCTATTCAGACGAAGGCATCGACACTGTTGTGCTAATGCATGTCGAGAAAAATTCAATTCGCAATTTATACTTTGTTCGGAACCCAGATAAGCTAGGACATTTGTTGAACTGAAAAAAATATCTATATGAGTTGAACCAGTGATTTTATGAAATCTCCAGCGAAGGCGCCTTACAGGGATAGCCGAAGAGATAAGATTGACAGTGACTTTCTATCTAGCTTATCACGGGAGGCATCCACTAGCGCGGAGCGTTGTAGATAGGATTACGTCAACATACTTAGTTCTAAAACTAAGTACTTTTTTACTTAATAGTCGGCCTCACCCATACCTTAGAAAAATCAATATAACCAAAATGCTTTATATTGATGTTCATCAAATCGGCTGAGAATGGAATTTGACGTTTGGCGTAATATAACGGAATCATGACAGAGTTTTCAAGCAGTGCTTTCTCGACCTTCAGGTTTAAGGCTGTCCAATCTTCGAAGGGGGTATGCGCATAGTCAGCTAGATAACGGTTTAGTGTGGGTTCATTTTTAACAATCGCTGCTAATGGCGAGTATCCATTTTTAAGAAGCTGGAAAAATGAGAAGTTTTTATTCATCTCGAATATTTCACCATGAATAAAACGGTCGAATGATTGGTTGCGGTCATCATCATAGAGATTATCGGTGAAGGAAATTTGTTTTAATTCAATAGGGACGCCCTCTTTTTCTAATATTTCTTTTAGCCACATCGTTGTTTCTTGTATATAATTTACTATTTTCAAAACAAGTGGTGTGGAAAACTCTGGACGTTTCACTTCTGGGATTGTGTAAGTTTTACTTTGCCCAATCAGGAATCCTTGGTGGTTCGATAGCAGACGGGCGTCGGCTTGGCTAATAGTATAACGATGTTTTGCAATAACGTAATGGACATAGTCACGAATTTCCTTGCGCCGAATTGCTGAATTACGAAATGAATTCATGATGACGACGCCGAAGCCAGAATCACCTTCCACCTGAAATGTGGGCTGGTCCTCTATTTGTGTTGTTGATCGATACGCAATTTCAAAGTCCTCAGGTACTTGTACAAATTCTACAAGGTCTACTAAAGGTCTTTCACCAAAATAATCTTTAAAAGCGGCTAAAGTTGTTTTCGAATCATGGTTATCTTGAACATAAAAGCAACCTGTTCCCAGTAGTTCATCCTTACTTTCTTTATAAATACTAGCATTCATTGTTCCAAGCATATGTAAACAATAGCTACAGCCATCTGGGTAATAAATATCGATGACTAATGGAGCGGGAGCATCGATGTGGTGTATAGGTACCCACAACTCTTGAAACTGTGGATGATTGCGTAGCTTGTTCAAACAAACGACTATATCTTCGGCAGTCAATATAGATCCATCATGGAATCGTATATCTTTTTTTATATACAATCGAAGTTTGTATGTAGTGACATCCCAGCTATGTGCAAGTTCAGGTAGGACAGTGCTTTGTTCATCGACAGCAACGAGTCGATTAAAGATATTTGCAACTATATTCGCACTACTGACATCGGCAGCTTTTAGAGGATGCATCGTTAGAAATGGGAACCTTTTTGGGATCACGAGCTTATCATTGGAGGTTTGAAGATAGCCAAATTTCGAACGAAATGTATTTAGTAAACGCTGTTTACTATCGAGTGACCAATCTAATTCTAAATATTTACTACTGAGTTCAACGGGTTCTTCAATAATTATCCTCGTAACTTGCTCTTCAAAAATAGCTTCTACATTTTTTAGCCACAGAAGAGTAGATACATTGCCCCTACCAAGTCCTGAAGTAAATGTCAGCCATCCTTCTGTAGACCATTTTTGTATATAACGTGTCGTTTGTTTAGCACTTAAATGGAGCACTTCTGCCAGTTCTTTTTGTTTGATATTACCAGATGGAACCGATTTCCATAAAGTTAATAAGTATGTATCCATCATACGCTCCTTTTGAAAAGTGGACATATATATTTATATTGTCCATTTTTTATTTTGTACGTCTAGTTTAACATTGATTCTACAAAAGAAAGAGGGAGGTTACCATATGACTTGGAAAGACTATCCACAAAATCTTAAAGTTCGCCTAGTCACATCTTTTTTAAATCGTGCTGTCTCATCGGCGGTCATGCCGTTTATGGCCTTATTTTTTGCACAGGAAATAAGCAAAGTTTGGGCGGGTATCTTTTTACTATTTACAGTTATCGTCAGTTTTTTTGTTAATTTGATTGGTGGTTATATATCTGATCGCTTTCCACGTAAAAGAGTATTGGTCCTCACTTCATTGGCAAGTGCGTGTATGTTTTTGGTTATGACAATAAGCTTATATCCTAAAGATAATATTATTTGGTTATTTGCAATTGCTTACGTACTTTATATTGTGACAAGTAGTCTTGGGCGACCGGCTATGAATGCTCTTATTATGGATTCGACGACACCGGATAATCGAAAAGCTATTTATGCGCTTGATTATTGGCTTGTGAATTTATCGTTGGCGATTGGGGCTGCCCTTGGTGGCCTGTTGTATGTACATCACCAAATTGAGTTGTTCGCATTCCTAACAATGACTTCGATAAGCTTACCGATTGCCTATAAAGTCTGGCTCATTGATGAACAGACAATTCGGTTTAAAAAGCAGCATCGGAATGTGTTGTTGGATGTCATCCAAAGTTATAAAATTGCTTTTCAAGATAGTCCATTTGTCAAAGTCGTACTTGGCTCCATGTTTATCTTTGCTGCGGAATTTTCTTTAAATAGCTATATTGGTGTTCGCCTAGCGGAAACATTTGAATCTGTATATATTGGCGGATTTGAACTAGCAGGTGTACGCATGCTAAGTATTCTTAATATCGAAAACATGCTGCTCGTTGTCTGCTTTACGTTTATGATCAATAAATTTACGGACCGTTTCAGCAAGCAAAGAGTATTGCTGATTGGTCTTCTTATATATAGTATCGGTTATATTACGGTCATGTCAGCAAACATTTGGTACATATTGTTGCTGTTTAATTTAATTGCTACGCTTGGCGAACTCATCTATTCACCTGTACGTAATGCAGAGCAAGCAAATATGATTCCAGTAGATAAACGAGGTTCTTATTCGGCCTTTGCCAACATTTCATTTAGTGGAGCAGACCTGATCGCTCGTTCAACAATTATCATAGGTGCTTATCTAATCCCTACGATGATGTCTGTTTATATCGGTGTTATTTTGATGGTCGGTATTTTCCTATTGTATACAGGTTTGTTTTGGAGGAAACCTGTTAAACTGTAAAAAATGATTGGCATCAAAAATAAGGGACTATGGAGGAAATCAATTTTCACTGATTTTCTCCATAGTCCCCTTCTTGTTTTATTGTATAGTGTTTGTACTTGGTGCACAGTCACTCATTCAATCTATAAGGTTTGAGTGACACCCCAAGTAGGGAATTCTAGCGATAAAGATGTTAGTATAAATTTAGTTCTAAAAAAGCTTGAGATAGTGTTTAGATCATTAACATTGGCTTGGATGATAGGGCATACATATAGATGATAACATTAAAGAAGAGGTATTGATGAGTATGAATGAGAAGTTACAAAAAAATGCCGATGCATGCTATCGGTTAGCTGAGCAGAAGGCTGCTCATTATTTTAAGTCACTTTCTGTACAACTTATGCAAAAGACTTACGCCCCAACTCTGATACAAGATATACAGTCCTGGAAGCAAAAACATATTCACTCTAACTCATTATTATCTTTTCTTTCACGTGGAAAGGGCAAATCTGATTTGAATGGATATCACAATTATATTCAAAGGCTGGAGTATACAGGCAAACTAGATAATTATCTGGATCGAAGCATTTCCTATATTTACATGCGTGATTTGGGCAAAGCCTTGGACTCACCTGAGACACAGACTAGAGTTCGCCGTGTAGTTGATAGTCTTAAAAATCACCTGAGGCATTCCAACGCAACGGGGACGTTTAGTATGGCTTGGTTGTATCGACAGGCACAGAAGGAAGGCGTTGAGTCTGCCATGATCTGGGTTCTGGATAAATTAAAGACTGTGTCCTCTAACGTTCCGAAGGGAATGGATGCTGCGGAGGCCAAGCGAAAGCTTATCAAAATTATGGCTGGAGTTATCATGCATGTGTTTGAAGAGATGCCTGTTGATATTTCTCCTGAAGAACGTTCCCGGAAACTTGATGAAGCGATTCGGCTAGGGTATTGCTATGGTTTGACCTATCCATTCATTGACGATCTTCTTGATGCCAACGTTTTATCTGAAAAGGAGAAAAAACGATATGCTGATTTAATTCGTACCACGCTTATTACAGGGGCTGTTCCTGAATTAGGCGAGTGGATTGGGAAAAATACGGGTTTAATCACATATATTCATTCGGAACTCCGAGAGGCATTTGAGTATATCAAGGTCCATCAGAGACCTGAGATAAGAAAAAGTTTTTTCGAGCAATCCTATGTCTTTTTCAATTCTCAGGAAGAGGATCGAGTAAAGGACCTATTCAATGCAAATTACACCAATGAAGAGCTTTATATCCCTGTCATTTTAAAATCTTCTTATTCCCGATTAATTACCCGTTCAGTCATAAGTGCTCCTGAGGATGAAGGCTTTGGCAACCGAACATTTTTATATGGAATTTACAATCAGCTAGCGGATGATTTTGCAGATATGTTTGATGACATGGAAGAGGGAAGAGTAACACCCTATACCTATTATATGAAATATCATGATAGTCGTTTGGATCTGATCAACCCCTTCGAATTGTATTGGACGGTCATCTCCAATTTGATCCACAATGTGTATCACTCAGATAGCAAGGCCTGTGAGGTAATTCTCAATCGTGCAATAAATGGTCTGAAACGATTTAAAAAACGAATGGGCACTAAACAATACAGCGAAGTGATGAGGTTATTTGATTGTGGAAATCAAAAGTTCAGCAATGTCGTTCAAAAAATGGTTCGAAATGCGGACGATGTGGATTTCTTTGATAAACTGCTTCGGGATCATATGATTACTAATCTGAAAAATGAGCGACAAGAGCAGGAAGACTTTTTAGAAATGATTGAAACCGTGCGCAGTCGGATTAACAGCTCATTAAATATCCCCGCAACTCGGAATGTTTCTTTGATGGAAGAGCCGATCATTGAAGCTGCAAATTATAGTCTAGAAAGCGATGGGAAGCGTTTGAGGCCAATCATGACTTGGGTCATGGGGGTTAACGAATATGGATTAAAGGAGTCGGCAATCGTGCCACTTCTGAAATCATTGGAATATATGCATACAGCATCCCTGATTTTTGATGATTTACCATCCCAGGACAATGCGTCCATTCGTAGGGGGCGTCCGACATTGCATCAGGTGTATAACATTGCTATAGCGGAATTAACTGGGCTTTACCTAACCCAAAAAGCGATTGAAGAACAAACATCTCTCGACCAGTTCGATTCGAAAACCGTGCTTAACTTGATTCAATATTCATCACAAGTAACAGGAGATATGTGTAGAGGACAGGCGATGGATTTAGATTCAAAAGGGAAACCATTGACACTGGAGCAATTGAATACGATGTGTTTCTATAAAACAGGGATTGCATTCGAAGCCTCTCTCGTCATGCCTGCCATTCTCGCGCATGCAAAGGAGTCAGAAATGGAAGCTTTGAAAAGTTTCGCTCGTCATGCCGGTATTGCGTTTCAGATTAAAGATGATCTGTTGGATGTTGAAGGAGATCAGAACGTATTAGGAAAGCCCGTTGGAAAAGATTCTGAAAATAATAATACGACATTTGTATCTATCTTAGGGATTGCTGAAGCCAGAAAAGCGATGTGGGAGCATTATTGCTGTGCAATGGAAGTATTGCAAGAAGTGCCACGTAATACTACTTTTTTGAAGCATTTATTAAATTATATTGTGAACCGTGATCATTGAGTTTGATATCCCTAACTAGGGATAGAGTACAGGGAGTTTTGTTGAAGATTAAATAGGCATTACCGAGTGAAGTTGGGCAGCACTCTGTAATGTCTTTTGCTGTTTGAACATAAAATGTGCTTAAACTATGAATTGTTTAAGCACATTTTACGCTTTCAAAAAGTATCGATCATTTGCCAGCAGTTATCGATCAATTCAACGAACTTATCGTCATTTCGGAATTTTAGAACCGTCCGAGTCGTCCGTTGATAAGAGGCTAAGCATAGTTTTTGAATGGATAGCGCTTAGGAATTTCGCAACCGTGTATGAAAGAAGTTCGCATGTCTGTCACGTCATAAGACAAAGAGCTGAAGATTACTTCAACTCTTTGTCGGTCTCACATTAGCTTACTCTTTATTTCTTCAATTTGGGCCAAATGTCTTTTTTCATGCAGGCCGATAAAAGGAATCCATTGTTCTAAGCCTAAATCACCAAACGCTGGATGTGGATAACTTCTCTGTGCTAATAATGTTTTATCTGCGGAAGCTACAAGATTGCTTAAGTTTTCTCTAGACTTTGTAAGTTTACTTTTCATTTCTTCTAAGGAAATAAAGTCATCAGATGGAGTCGCAAATAAAGGTGCAGTTACTTTCGTTGAACGATTCGTCGTAAATTGTATTGGCTTTTCGACAGGGGCTTTATTTTCCCCATTAGCTAACTGGTCTGAAAGTGCATGGACAATAGCGCGTTCCATTAAATACAAATGATTCAGCACCTGCATAATACTCCAGCGCCCTACCTCTACCTGTTCATTCAATTGTTCATCCGATAAATTCTCTACACTTTGTAAAACATCTTCTCTAATTTTCTTATTATCATCCACTAATGATGCCCTCCATTCAATTCTGTTTATTGTTTCGCAGTAGTACATATATAATAAACCACGTCTATTGATTAACCAAGAGTAGCCAGAAAAAATTGAGTCGAGTGCTTGGTTCCTGAAACCTCAATTTCCGACTTCTATTGTGGGAAGATTAGGAATATATATAAGGGGGTAGTCAATTAGTTGTATCCATGCTATTCTATTAATACGTTAACAGACTAAAGTATTTAAAGTGAGTATTGATCATTGAAAGGGGATTTTTACAGTTATGAAACGTATAGCAACTATTTTTATAATGATGGCAGCAGTTTTTACACTTTTAATGGGGTGTAGTTCATCCGAAGGACAAACTACTAACAGTTCAACTACTGAAATAGTCATTGGCATTGACGATAAATTTGCACCGATGGGATTCCGTGATGATAATAATGAAATTGTTGGTTTTGATATTGACTATGCGAAAGCTGCAGTTGAAAAGATGGGCATGACGGCTACATTTCAACCCATTGATTGGAAAACAAAAGAAACAGAACTAAGCAGTGGACGCATTGATCTTATTTGGAATGGGTATACAATTACAGATGAGCGTAAAGAAAAGGTTTTATTCACTAAGCCTTATTTACGAAACGCGCAGGTCGTTGCTACATTAGCGGATTCAGATATTGCAAAACTGGATGATTTGGATGGGAAAGTTGTAGGACTACAAGCGTTATCTTCTGCAGCTGACGCTTTAGGTGCAAACCCAATCGAATCAAAAGTTAAAACAGTAACAGAATTTGCCGATAATGTTCTTGCATTGCTTGACTTAAAAACAGGTCGTTTGGACGCTGTTGTAATCGATGAAGTTGTCATTGATTATTACATGTCTCAAGAAGAAGGCACATTTAAAGTACTCGATGAATCACTTGCACCAGAGGAGTATGGAGTCGGTGTGAAAAAAGGGAATGAGGAATTGCTTGAGAAGCTACAGACAGCACTCGATGAGCTGAATGAAGATGGTACTGCTGCTGAAATCTCTGAAAAATGGTTTGGGGAAAATAAAGTGTTACAGTAAGCTGACCGAACCTGTTACGCTTAGCCTTGATAGAGGTGTAGGTCTTCAGCTGAATGAAGATAAATATGTGACAAACAGGATTTCCTTGGGAAACCCTGTTTTGTTTTTGGGGGAATCCTTTCATGTCTTTAGATTATATAATTTCAATACTTAAGCCGATGCTGGAGGGGGCGCAAGCAACTGTCCTCCTGTTTTTAATTGCCATTGTGGTATCAATTCCGCTTGGTTTTACCTTAACGCTTGCCGTGAGGAGCAACATAAAACCGTTAGCTTGGTTTGCGAATGGTTATATTTACTTAATGCGTGGTACACCTCTTTTATTGCAATTATTATTTTTCGTCTTCGGGCTACCACTTCTTCCTTTCATCGGGGAGTACTTGGTGTTTGATCGATTTGCGGCTGCTTGTTTAGGATTTATCTTGAATTATGCCGCCTACTTTGCGGAAATCTTCCGTGGTGGACTTCTATCAGTTGATAAAGGCCAATATGAGGCTTCACAGGTGCTCGGTTTGAATAAATGGCAAACAACGACAAGAGTCATTTTGCCTCAAATGTTTCGGGTTGCACTTCCAGCTGTTGCGAACGAGTCCGTAACACTGGTGAAAGACACGGCATTACTCTATGCCGTTGCAGTACCGGAATTATTACACTTTGCGCAGACAGCAGTAAACCGTGATTTTACTATCATACCTTTCTTTTTCGCAGGTATTATTTATTTAATGATAACGCTCGTATTGACCTTATTCTTTAAATGGCTCGAACGGCGATTCAAATATGACTAAGAAGGAGCGATGAAAATGGCAATCATTGAAGTATCCAACCTCAAAAAATCATTTGGCAATCTCGAAGTACTTAAAAAAATTACATTTGATGTTCACAAAAACGATGTGGTTGCAGTCATCGGTCCCTCGGGCTCAGGGAAAAGCACGATGCTTCGCAGTTTAGTCCATCTCGAAGAAATTAATGGTGGTAGTATACAAATATCAGGTGATTATCTTGTCAAGGATGGCAATTATGCAAAACAGCAGGCAATCAAACAAGTGACTGCGAAAATGGGAATGGTATTTCAGCATTTCGATCTCTTCCCACATCTTACAGTTAGAGAGAACTTGGAACTTGCACCCAAACTGACAAAGAGAGAACCGGCAGCTACGATTCGAAATAGAAGTACAGAATTGCTAGATAAAGTTGGGCTTTCTGATAAGGCAGATGTATATCCAGCAAAACTATCTGGAGGTCAAAAGCAACGTGTGGCGATTGCTAGGGCACTTATGATGAATCCAGAAATTCTGTTATTTGATGAGCCCACTTCTGCTTTAGACCCTGAATTAACGGGGGAAGTATTGGAAGTGATGAAGCATCTTGCTGAAGAGCATATGACGATGATTGTCGTGACGCATGAAATGGGGTTTGCCAAAGAAGTGGCTAACAGGGTTATTTTCATGGACAACGGAGAAATCATTGAGTCGGGCAATCCTACTGATGTATTGACGAATCCACAGCAGGAGCGGACAAAAGCCTTTTTAAATCGTAGTTTGAAATAATATAATTCAATTTGGAGTATCTAATTTAGTTTGGATTATTTCAAGGCTCGTTAACGGACATACCTTTTTACATGAACCATCCTTCTGCTTCTTAAAGCTAAGGATGGTTTTCTTATTTTTTGTTTTAAAAAAGGAAGCCTTTATATTTTAGAAAGTAATGGTATAATTCTTGAAACTGATTACTCGCACAACTTCTTGGTAGACTTGGTTTGCGAGAATGATATAAGAGAGTGTAGATGATGAATGTTCGTTGAGGCAAATGTGCGAAGCGGGTGATGAAGGTGCTTAGGAAGTTAATGGGTTTGAAGTTACAAACGAAACTAATGCTATTTTTTTCTGCCATTACATTTGTGTCTGTGCTATCTATGGGGATATTTACCTTCCAAGTGAGCTCAAAAATGATGAAAGAACAGGTTAGTAGAGGCATCATGGAGAACTTGGCACAAATAAATAAAAATCTCGCATTTTTTTCTAGAGATATCGAACAGCTTAGCAATTATATTTATCGTTCAGACTTGGTGCAGGAGAAACTTTATAAAAGTTCATCACGGGCAAATTTAGAGAAATACCATGATTTTGAACAGGTGAATGCTTTGTTTGACTCTGTTTTAGGTACGAAAAATTGGACGATTAATTTATATATTATTGGTTTCAATGGGGATCGTTATTTTACAGGTGATTATTTACCCCCGCAATATAATCAAGTCTCAGAAAACTGGGGGGTTTTTAGAAAGGCAAAAGAAGCTAATGGGGCAGCGGTTTGGGATACGCATTATACTATTAGACATGCCGAATCGCAGGAAGTCGTTCTCCGTGTTGGGCGACTTTTGAAGGGGCAGAACAGTGAAGCAATTGGCTATTTAATTATCGATATATTAGAGCCGTCAATCGCAGAATTGTATCAATCAAACTATCATAGTATTCAAGAGCAAATGTATTTAATTGATTCTGAAGGTTATATTATTTCTGCCTATCCGAGTAAAACGACGATAGGGACAAAAATGAAGCATGAATCGGTTGATACTATTTTAAGTGGTCAACGAGGTTTTTTTGATACTACTTTACATCAAAAAAAATATATTACCATCTTCGATACGAATGAGGAAACGCATTATAAAGTGGTAAACTACCTACCTGAAAGTGAAGTGACTAGCGGTAGCCAACCGATCAAGTATTTGACGCTGCTTTTAATCGTGATTGCTTTTATTGTGACGGTTTGGTTTACCTACCTATTTGCGATTTCGATCACGTCACCCATGAACCGCTTAAAAAATGTTATGAAGAAGGTCGAAAAAGGAAATCTTGATGTGCGATTCCAAGCGAATTATCAAGATGAAGTGAGTGAGTTAGGGCGCAATTTTAACAGTATGATCCAGAAATTAAAAACATCACTCCAAGAAAGCATGGAAAAGAAAAGCCATTTACAAGAAGCGGAAATCAATATGCTGCGTGCGCAGATTAATCCACATTTTCTTTATAATACACTTGAAACAATGAGTGCAATAGCTAAAATAAAGGGCGTGAGGATGATTAGCGAGCTGGCGATTGCACTCGGTGAAATGATGCGTTATTCCATTAAAAAAGATAGCGAATATGTTCGTCTTGAAGAAGATTTAGTGCTCTTAGAGCGCTATTTATTTATTCAAGAGGTTAGATTTCAAATGAAAATGAAGATAAGTATTTCAGTTGAAGAATCAGCAAAGAAATTATTGATTCCTCCATTATTAATCCAACCACTTGTAGAAAATGCGATTATTCATGGGCTGGAAACCAAAGTAGGGCAAGGTGTGTTATCAATTCGAATCTATCATGACGAATCGGTACTTTGGGTTGAAATAAAGGATGATGGCGTTGGCATGAATGAAGAGAAGCTGGCCGCGGTTACAAAACTACTGGAAAGTAAAGTAAACTCATCGCAGTTAGGAATCGGTTTAGAAAATGTCGTCAAAAGAATTTCGTTATATTATGGCAATATGTATGGAGTCACGATTGCCAGTAAAGAGGATGTAGGTACGACTGTCATCATGAAATTGCCAATGATGCAGGAGAATTAAGGGGTGAAGTTATGCTAAGAATGGTGATTGCAGATGATGAATGGCTGATCCGTGAAAGTCTTCAATATGGCATTGATTGGACTACATTAGGGATAGAGGTGGTGGGGACGGCTGCTGATGGCCATGAAGCAATTGCTTTAATCAAAACGGAGTCGCCTCATTTACTAGTTACAGATATCCGAATGCCGGGAGTAGATGGACTTGAATTAATTGGTGTTGCCAAAGAGTTGAATCCGAATTTAAAATCCATTATTATTTCGGGTTTTGGCGAATTTGAATATGCACAAAAAGCTTTGAAAATAGGTGCGGATGATTACTTATTAAAGCCTATTGTGGACGCAGATTTAATAGAAATCGTTAATCGCCTTGTTTGCCAAGTGAAGGTGGAGGAACAGGACAAACAAGAAAAAGTAAACAGCTATCTCCTTAAAGTGATTCGGGGGGAGTTAAAAGCCGACAAGCTGTTATTTGAGCAATACGGGTTAAGTGGGCAATATGGGGTTATTTGTTGGGATAGTGAATCCGCAGACTCGTTGCAGATACAGGAACCGGGGATTAAAAGCTTGGGGCAAGGTATTGTATTTGTTGAAGAAGCTCAACAAAAACAACTATTTTTTAAGCAATTGGATGGGTTATTCATGAATAATAAAATTATAGGTGGCTGTAGCACTTTCTCCAACAATTGTGAGGATCTTCACAGCCTATACAAACAAGCGTTAATGGTGAAAGAGCAACTGAAGTTTAGTCGAGAGCAAGGCTGTTTGTTTTATGAGCATTCGCATTCTCCAATTAATATGGAGGAGGTGTTTCTATATATCGAAGAGCATTATCAAGAATCGCTTACACTACAATCTTTGGCAACGAAATTTTATATCTCGGACAGTTATTTTAGTAGGATATTTAAGCAACATACAGGCAAAAACTTCATTGAATATGTGACGGATTATCGTATGAAGATAGCTAAGGATCTTCTGGAGTATTCGTTAATGAAAACAAATGAAGTAAGTATGGCAGTCGGTTATACAGATCAACGCTACTTCAGCCAAATTTTTAAAAAGCATGTTGGTATGACGCCATCCTTATATAGGAAATTGGCCAAGGAAGAAAAAATAGTAGAGGCAAGAAAAAGGTGAGTACCTGCTGAAAAGGGACTCACCTTTTTGGGATGCGAAATATATTGAACATTAAGGAAATTATACCTCATTGTAATCGCTTTCATACGGTCGTTATAATTAAAGCAGAATTACATTAAGAGAAAGGGAGTTGAAATGATTGAAGAAGTTAATATTTTTTATGTTAGTTGGATTACTTGCGCTAGTGATTGCAGCATGCGGTCAAGAGGATGGGAAGACAGCGACTGAAGACAAGTCAGAAACTACAACAGAAACTAAGACGGAAACTAAAAAATCAACAAAAGTTACAGTTTACTCGCCGCACCAAGCCGAGATTATTAACCCTATTGTAAAAGAGTTTCAAGACCGAACAAAAATTGAAGTGGAGCTTGTAACAGGCGGTACAGGTGAGTTACTAAATCGAGTGAAAGCTGAGTCTGGAAATCCTTTAGGTGATGTTTTTTGGGGTGGTGGAGCAGAGTCATTAGCTGCTTTTATAGACAATTTTGAGGCATATAAAGTATCCAATGATGCCGAAATTGCTGATATTTATAAGAGTGGGGATGGATCTTGGACCGGTTTTTCTGCTTTACCAATGGTCATCATGTACAACAAAGACATGGTTGAGGAAGATGAAGTTCCGAAATCATGGAATGATTTACTTGATCCAAAATGGAAAGGGAAAATTGCATATGCTGACCCTGCGAAATCAGGTTCATCGTATACACAGCTTGTAACGATGTTATTTGCGAATAAAGATGATGGAGCAGACGGCTGGAATTATGTTAAAGATTTTGTTGCTAATTTAGATGGTAAAGTTTTGGGCGGCTCAAGTATGGTCTTTAAAGGTGTAGCGGATGGAGAATTCCCAATTGGTGTGACGTTGGAAGAAGCTGCTTACCGTTATATCTCTGGTGGTGCAAATGTTGATGTGGCGTACCCAGAAGAAGGGACTTCCGCTGTTCCAGATGGTATGGCATTAATTAAAGGAGCTAAAAACGAAGAAAATGCACAACAATTCTTAGACTTTTTAGCGAGTAAAGATGTTCAAGAAATCATTGTGAAGGAATTTAATAGACGTTCTATTCTTGACGATGTGGCTGCGCCAGAAGGGTTAATTCCTTCTAAGGATATTCCACTTGTAGATTATGATTTTAGCTGGGCAGCAGACAATCAAGCCGATGTTATGAAAAAGTTTCAAGATATCATTATAGGTAAATAAGAAAGTAGAAATGTGATTGTTTATGGAAGGTAAAGGAGAAAGAATCGTTGGTGTAAACGATTCTTTCTTTGTTTAACTTGATTCAGCAGAAGTTCCCACTTCTATAAGTGCTGGATGAATGACAGAAAAGCATTTCAATCAGAGGGAGTTCAAACTCCCTGTACTGACGCTTTGCTTTCAGTACAAATACAGTTGCTGATTCAAGTTAAGCCTCCGGCGGATGTTAAGGATTTTGAAGGGTGTGAATTGTGCTGCGCGCAATTCAAAATCCTAACGCAATTACGCCGAGGCGCAATTGATAGGAGGAAGATTATTGTGACTGACGTTCGAATTGATGGAGTGACAAAATATTTTGGAGATATGAAGGCCGTTAATAATGCTGACATCCATATTCAAGAGGGAGAGTTCTTCACATTGCTTGGGCCAAGTGGATGTGGGAAAACGACATTATTGCGTGCGTTGGCAGGTTTTTATCGTCAAGATGAAGGCGATATTTATTTTGGAGAAACGTGTATTAACGATTTACCCGCGCATGATCGAAACATTGGAATGGTGTTTCAAAGCTATGCTATTTTCCCGCATATGTCCGTCTTTGATAATGTTGCGTACGGTTTGAAAGCAAGGAAAATCAAAAAAGCTGAAATTCAACGTCGTGTGATGGAAGCATTGGAAATGGTTGAGCTTACTCAATTTAAGGATCGACAGCCAGCTCAAATGAGTGGTGGTCAGCAACAGCGGATTGCACTTGCGCGGGCAGTCGTCATTCATCCAGGTTTGCTGCTCATGGATGAACCTCTTTCCAATTTGGATGCTAAGTTACGTTTGAAAATGCGCTCAGATATCCGTGAGTTGCAGAAGCGACTCAATATTACAACTGTCTACGTAACACATGATCAGGAAGAGGCGCTTGCTGTTTCAGATCGAATTGCTGTTTTGAAAAACGGAATCATTCAACAAATAGGTAAACCGCATGAAATTTACTTACGCCCACAAAATAAATTCGTTGCTAATTTTATCGGATCAACAAATTTTTTAGAAGCTGAGTTAACGAAAGCGTCAACAATACGGGTTGAAGGAGTCGATTATCCAATTGTGCTCGACAAGCCGTATGTCGGAAAAGTGATTTTTAGTGTAAGACCCGAACAAATTATAATCAAAAAGTCTGCTAAGCAGCAAGAAAATATGTTTATCAGAGGAACAGTTAAAGAAGCTGTGTTTCTTGGTGAGAAAGTAGAGTATAGCGTAGAGCTTGCTTCAGGTAAGATGATTAGCATTCATGAACACGCTGTCAGTTATCGCGATTTAATGAACTTAGGTGACGCAATCGAATTGTATCTTAATCCGGAAGAAGCGATTATTTATTCGGAGGATGGGGAGGAGGCATTGAATCTCCATGGAAAAACAAGTGCGTAAGTCTAGAAAAAACAAGATTTTTCGATGGGATTTTTGGAATCTAGTAACAATATTAGCTTTTTTATTTGTTCTTTTATTTTTGGTATATCCACTGTTTAATATTTTTGTTAACAGTTTCTACCAAGATGGTTCATTTACATTGGAAACCTATAAAGACTTTTTTACGTTGAAATATTATTATGGTGCGTTAACGAATAGTTTATTTGTTTGTACATTAGCCACTATTTTTGCCATCTGTATAGGACTGCCAATGGCTTATATTATGGCACGGTTTGATATACCGTTTAAGAAAACAATTCATATCCTGATCATTTTGACATTGCTTTCTCCACCATTTATTGGTGCTTATTCATGGATTTTAATGCTTGGAAATAATGGTTTTTTAACTCAGTTTTTCCATGGGATTGGTTTGAATACAAAGTCTATTTACGGTTTGCATGGTATGATTTGGGTGTTTACGATTCAATTCTATCCACATATTTATTTGTATGTATCGGGAGCATTGAAGACGATAGATTCCTCATTGGAGGAAGCGTCTGAAAGTTTGGGGAGTACACGCTGGGGGAAAATGAGAACAGTCACAATTCCGTTGATATTCCCAACGTTGTCTACAGGGGCATTGATGGTGTTTATGGCTTCATTTGCTGATTTTGGTACTCCGATGTTGATGGGGCAGGGAATAAAGGTATTACCTATTTTAGCGTATGAGCAATTCATTAGTGAAATGGGTTCAAACCCGGCGATGGCCAGTACGCTTAGTATGATTTTACTTACTGTTAGTACGAGTATCTTATTTTTGCAACGTTACTTAGTATCACGTAAAACGTTCACGATGAGTTCGATGAGACCACCGGCACTGATTAAATTAAAGCCATTGCAAAAGTTTTTTGCATTACTTTATGTTGGTATTGTTGTTGGGGTATCGATTATACCACAAGCGACTGTCATTACGACTTCGTTTTTAAAAACGAATGGGCCTGTATTTATGAATCAGTTTAGTTTGGATAGTTATCGTGAAGTACTTTACCGGGTACCCAAAGCGATTGTAAATACGTTTACATATGCCAGCGTGGCGATTGCTTTAATGGTTATTGCCGGTCTATTATTATCCTATGTTGTTGTCAGAAGAAGTTCAAAGATAACGGCTCTCCTAGACACATTGATCATGATTCCTTATGTTATACCAGGGACGGTGTTGGGAATTAGTTTAATCATTGCATTCAATAAACCGCCGTTTGCGCTAACGGGTACTTGGATTATTTTAGTGATTGCCTATTTCATTAGAAAACTACCCTATACGATGCGGTCTAGTACAGCTATTTTGCATCAAATTGATAAAAGTGTGGAAGAAGCATCGATTAGTTTGGGTGTTCCACCAATGAAGACATTTTTTAAAACAACGGCTGTTCTCATGCTACCTGGTGTTCTATCAGGTGCGATTTTAAGCTGGGTGACGACCATCAATGAGCTAAGCTCTACAATTGTTTTATATGCCGGTGCAACTGCGACAATCACAGTTGCAATCTACAGTGAGGTGTTCACAGCAAACTTTGGAACAGCTGCTGCACTCGCTACGATTCTATCATTAAGTACGATCGTATCACTCATTATTGTAACGATTATTTCTGGGAAAAAGGGAATTCCGATTTAACTTGACTCAGCGAACGAATATAGGAGGAATCACATTGAAAAAGATATTTTTGGTCATTAGTATAGGGATCTTATTTCTTTGTGTATTTTTCCTTTATTCTTTAAAACCGGAAAATACGATTGATCAAGAGATTGTGAATAATGATCAAATTACTTTATGGTTATATTCTCATGAGTTGATCGAACTTGCGAAGCAGTTTGAAAAAGAAAATCCTGCCGTTAAAGTCATTACCAAATTGGTGAAAAATCCAAACATATTAGTAGAGGAACTTTATGCAGCCCAGTCTGCAGGTAATCCACCCGATTATGCAGAGATTCCCTCATGGTATGGAATTTTTCCGCTGATTGAATCAGGTGCAATTGTTCCTGTGACGGATTACTTATCACCGGAGTATGAAAAGGAGCTCCCAGCTGCGATTAAAAAACGATTCCAATATGCTGATGATTTATGGGCAATGCCAATTAGCTATGAAGTACCGTTGTTATTTGTCAATGAGGCACTTCTATCAAAAAGTCAACTTGCGGTAGACTTTTTGGACAGTTTTCCGGCTGTGTTCGAATTAGCGAGAGAGCTATCTGGAAGCACGAATCATAAATTTAAATGGATCGTAAATGCAGATAATCTGTACCCTTGGTATTTAATGAACATAGATACGCAAAGAAGTGTTATGAATGCATCAGCGTTAATTGAAGATAATGAGGCATTTCTATTTCACCAGAATCATTTAGCTCTAACTGATTTTATTAATGGTGAAGGAGGAATTTTACTTAGCTCTTCAAATAAGCTGCAATTAATTGAAAAGTTAATTGGTAGTAAGTTTAAGTGGCAGGTTATGCCGTTTCCAATTGAAACGAAAAAGCTAATTCCAAACGGCAATGGATTAATTGTCTTTAAGAAAAATGATCAAAGCACAGAATATAAGAAGCGATTTTTACAATATATTCAAGAAAAAGAGCACTTAAACACATTTGCAGTAGCCAATTCTACAATTCCAGCAAATATTAATATAATCCAAAGTGAGTCTTATCAAAGGCATTATCGGCACTTTCCATATTATCAAAAAATTGTTCTTGAAAGTTTAGAAGCTAGCGGACACTTATTGAAGCGTGAAGATGAAGCGGAGTGGAAGCAATTGATTCGCGCTAATGAGAATAGAGAGTAGGTAATGAATGAATGACAATCTCAATGGTGGAATTATTGAATGAAGGTAAGGTTGGACGACCAGAAGTGTGCGAGGATCTGTACGTCATCACTCCTGATTTTGTTGCAGTGATTGACGGGGCAACGAATATCTCGGACCGGTTGATCGAAGGAAAAGCGCCTGGAAGGTTTGCAGCAGAAGTCATTCAGGAAACGTTGCTTGGTGTACAAAAAGATGTGACGTTGGTTGATTTAATTGCACAAATCAATGGAAATTTGCAAAGACGTTATCAGATATTTGGTATGGCAGAGGAAATTGAAAAAAACGCTTGGATGGCACCGACCGCTTGTTTAATTTGTTATAGTCGATATTATCATGAGGTCTGGCAGATAGGCGATTCACAGTGTATGATTGACGGGCGTTTATATACGAATGATAAGCCGATTGATGCAATTACAGCCAACGCGCGGGCGATGTATTTAGAAACAGAGTTAAAAAAGGGGAAGACCCTTGAGGATTTAATGGAGCATGATACGGGATGGGACTATATCAAACCGTTAATTAAGCAGCAATACTATTTGCAAAATGACAAAGATAATCAGTTTGGGTTTGAAGTAATCAATGGGTTTGATGTGGATTTTTCTCGAGTCAAGATTATTGAAGTCCCTGTAAACGCAGAGACAATGATCCTTGCTTCAGATGGTTATCCAATCATCAAAGAGACATTGGCTGAAACTGAAGTAGCTTTGAGCCAGTTGCTTGCAACCGATCCACTTTGTTTCCGACAATTTAAAACATCAAAGGGATTGCAAAAAGGCAATCGCTCCTTCGATGATCGGACATATATTCGATTTGAAGTAAACCGTTAAAAATGCATGAGTACCTGACTCCAAGGGTTTATAGAGTCAGGTACTTATTATTTTATAAACCTTTTACTTAATTCAGTAAAAGTTCACCACCTTTATAAGATCCAGATGAATGCTTAATAGTTTGAGTGATTGTCATCTCGGTTAAAAAATCTGCAAGTAATACGTGATTGTAATCTCATATAATTATAAAGCAGACGAGCGTGTCTACCTTTTTGTGTACAGGGGTTTATTTTCGGACGTAAGCGTTCGAGAAATTCATAGTCACATTCACATGCATGTCTACCTCTACGATAACAGTCATCATGTGCTTTACAGGCGGCATCGACATCATTGATAGGCGCTCCGGGTCCGTTACAACCGGGTCCACACCAATTATAGCCAGGCAAAATACATAAACGAAATCTCCTATTTCTTCTTTCCGCCAAAGTTAATCTCCTCCCTTAAATTTCGCTTAACCGATACTGTAAGCTATTCAATTGTGTATAATTATGTATAAACTGTTACCTAAGAATCTCATAATTAATTTCCCATTTAGGATCAAATGATAGCGGGATGCAAGTAGCTTATTCCGTTGGAGATAAATAATATTTGGAGGTTATTTACATGGAAGTGAATAAAGCAGTAGAAGAAAAAATCGGAAAAACGTTCAAGCGAATTCAAAAAGCAATTGATTATAACGATCACGAATATATAGTAGAACTCATTAGTGACTTGGCGGAGTACTCTTATTTCGAGGGTTTTAAAAGAAAAGAGATAAAGGGAACGAATGAGCAGAAAAAGCCAAAACGATCAAACAATAACGCTAACCGTAACATTGAGATAAATCCAAAAGTCTCTTCCATCGTTCGTGAACTTGGAGTACCAGACCATATTAAGGGCTCTAACTATATAAAAGAAGCGATCACGTTGGTTCATCAAGAGCCTTCGCTACTATCGAGACTTACTAAAGATTTGTATCCACATATAGCAGAAAAGAATAATACGACTGCTAGTAGAGTGGAACGTTCCATTCGACATGCAATCGAAGTGTCATGGAAACGGGGAAGTGGGGACTCCATCTTCACGATTCTTGGTTATGACATAAATGAAATTAGATCCAAGCCTACGAACAGTGAATATATTCACCTTGTGACAGAGTATATAAGAAGGACCTCTGATGAGGATGGGGGCGAGCAACAAAAGGAGAGCCTAGAAAAAGATCAGAAAGGCGTATCAATTGAAGATATTCTAGTGGAATCAAATCCTCAATCTAAGCTGGAAATCGAGGGTAATTAGTGTTAATGAAAAATATCAAAGTAATTAATTCCGACAATCAGTTATGGATTTTCGCATATTAGTTGCCTAATGGAAAAACAAAGCTAAGTTGTTTTGATATCTAACTAATTTTTTTACAATGTAAAACACCTTTTTCTTAACTAGAAGGGTGTTTTTTTATTTTTCGTATGGAAATAAAAGATGAATAAAACGAGTTTCTACTATAAAGGGAAGTGCTTGATTCTCCTATTATAAAGGACAGATTGTATATAAGTTATAAATAATATATTACTTTACTTTTTAATGAAATTATCGCAAATTATGAAATGATTTATGACCAATAAAACCCTGTTATATGAACGATTTGTGACGCGTTTGTGGTGAACAATTTGTGACGTGTGACTCGGAAAATTGTTTTCTCGATTTTATTATATTAAGGTTAATTTTGAACTAAGGGATTTCCCTGTAACAATACTTTTTGAATATCAATTCTATCTATAGAGAACAAAAGAAAGGGGTATTTCCATGAGAATGAAATGGGCTTTTTTAAGTTTGGTGATTGGCCTTCTTGCTGTGTTAGCTGGTTGTGAACCAGTCATGGTATTGGATCCAAAAGGGCCGCAAGCCGAAACAATTGCTGATGTTATTTGGATATCAATTGCGACGATGGCGTTCGTAGTCGTAGTTGTTTTCGGTATGCTGCTCTACATGTTAATAAAATATCGCGCTTCGAAACAAAGCGCAGATTATGAACCCCCACATATCGAGGGAAATCCAATTGTTGAAGCGATTATTGTTGGGATTCCAGTTCTAATCATTATTTTCTTGTCAATCGTGACAGTCAAATCAGTCTATGAAGTTGAGGCGACTCCAAAAGGCTATGAGGACCAAAAGCCATTGATTGTCTATGCATCTTCTTCAGATTGGAAATGGCATTTTAGTTATCCAGAGGAAAATATCGAAACGGTGAACTATTTGTATATCCCGACAGATCGGGCGTT
This sequence comes from Sporosarcina sp. FSL K6-2383, assembly GCF_038618305.1. NCBI lineage: Bacteria > Bacillati > Bacillota > Bacilli > Caryophanales > Caryophanaceae > Sporosarcina > Sporosarcina sp. FSL K6-2383. The sequence continues at coordinate 3,486,825 of NZ_CP152017.1, read as the reverse complement.
GGAATTTAGATTGTACTCCTACGGACCCATTTCAGCATTTTGGATTCCACAACTTGGAGGACAAAAATATGCGATGTCGGACATGATTACGACATTACATTTAGCTGCCGACACTCCAGGTGAATATATGGGACGAAACTCTAACTTCACTGGAAAAGGCTTCGCTGAAAATATATTCGATGTAGAAGCCATGCCGCCAGCGGAATTCGACAAATGGGTAGAGGATGTCAAAGCAAATGCTGAAACCCTGACGGAAGAGAAGTTTGAGGAGTTACTATTACCAGGACATCTTGGGCGTTCCACTTACAATGGCACTCACTTGGAATTCTCACCTGCCCCAGAAGGACATCATGGTGGGCATGAAGAGGAAGAAGATTCTGCTCATGAATCAAGCCACGTGCATGAATAACGACTGATAAGCTGTAAAAATTCAAGTTTTCATTTTTACGAAAGGAGTTCTAAAAGTATGAATTACTTTGATAGATTTGCCATACCTCATCCGAGCCCGGCGATTTACGCAGCTATGGTGGCCATCGGTCTTACTGTAATTGCGATTCTTCTTGGCTTAACCTATTTTAAAAAATGGGGTTACTTATGGCGGGAGTGGTTGACGACAGTTGACCATAAAAAGATTGGGATTATGTATCTAATCGCCGCTCTGCTTATGCTATTCCGAGGTGGCGTAGACGCACTTATGATGCGAGCACAAACGGCTGTACCTGAGAACATATTGCTAGATGCCCAGCATTATAATGAGGTTTTTACAACGCACGGGGTTGTTATGATTATCTTTATGGCAATGCCATTTATCTATGCGCTGATGAACTTCGTTGTACCTTTGCAAATTGGAGCGCGCGATGTAGCGTTTCCTCGCTTGAACGCACTTAGCTTCTGGCTGTTCTTTATGGGGGCGATGTTATTTAATATCTCATTCGTCGTCGGTGGTTCACCAGACGCTGGTTGGACATCGTATTTCCCACTTGCAGGGAATGATTTTAGCCAATCTGTCGGAACCAACTATTATTTGCTATCTATTCAGATAGCCGGTATTGGTACGCTAATCTCTGGAATTAACTTCATGGCGACAATTTTTAAAATGAGAGCACCTGGTATGAAGTTGATGAAGATGCCGATGTTCACATGGACTGCTTTAATTACAAATGCCATTGTTGTTTTCGCATTCCCAGTTCTGACGGTTACGCTGTTATTGGGGACGATGGATCGGCTATTTGGTACTCATATCTTCTCGATGACTAATGGCGGGATGGATATGCTGTGGGCCAACCTGTTCTGGGTATGGGGACATCCAGAGGTCTATATCCTTGTACTACCAGCTTTTGGTATTTACAGTGAGATTATTTCGACCTTCTCACGTCGTAACCTATATGGTTATAAATCAATGGTCATTTCCATTGTGATTATTTCATTCTTCTCGTTCCTAGTTTGGACGCATCATTTCTTTACGATGGGGCAAGGACCACTGACGAATAGTATTTTCTCAATCACGACAATGGCGATTGCGATTCCGACCGGGATCAAGATCTTTAATTGGTTACTAACGATGCGCAAAGGGAAAATTGAATTTACGGTCCCAATGCTTTATTCGGTAGGGTTCATACCGATTTTTACAATTGGTGGAGTGACCGGAGTTATGCTTGGTATGGCCAGTGCCGACTATCAATATCATAATACGATGTTCTTAGTTGCGCATTTCCATTACACGATTATTCCAGGTGTTGTCTTTGCAATGTTGGCAGGTCTGACATATTGGTGGCCAAAAATGTTTGGTTTCATGTTGAGTGAGAAAATTGGGAAATGGGCATTCTGGTTTATCGCGGTTGGCTTTAACGTCACGTTCTTCCCAATGTTCTTTACTGGATTGGATGGGCAAGCGCGCCGGATGTATACGTATTCGGAAGCGACTGGCTATGGAGCATTGAATCTGCTGTCCTTTGCTGGAGCAATTGTCCTAGCAATTGGTTTTGCGATACTCGTTTACAATATCTATCACAGTACACGCTATGCTTCGCGCAATATCAGTTCAGATCCGTGGAATGCACGTACGCTTGAATGGGCAACACATAGCCCGGTTCCATCGTATAACTTCGCGAGAACACCACATGTCAACTCAATTGAAGCATTCTGGGACCATAAGAAAAAGAACCAACCGTTATTTACAGGGGAAATTGACAAGATTCATATGCCAAATAATAGCGGTATGCCGTTTATCATTAGCTGTATTTTCTTTGTTTGGGGCTTCTCATTCATCTTTAGTATGTGGATCCCAGCTATCATTACGACTATTGCGATTTTCGCATGCTTAGCACATCGTTCATTTGAAAAGGATGATGGCTACTATATTTCAGTTAAAGAGGTCGAAGAAACAGAAAAAGATAGCGAGGTGTTAACAGATGAAAATAGATAATTCACTTCCGCTTGAATATAAAACAGAACAAAATAAGTTGAATATTTTAGGATTCTGGATTTTCCTTGGCGCTGAAGTGATGCTGTTTGCAACTCTTTTCGCAACATATTTCACGCTAGAGCACCGTACTGCCAATGGGCCAACCGGGGTAGAGATTTTTGAAATTACACCGGTTCTCATTGAGACGATTTTGCTATTGACCAGTAGCTTTATAATTGGGCTTGGGGTACATGCAATGCGTCTTGGACGAAAGAAAGCTATGATGATATTCTTTGGAATCACATTGTTACTCGGTCTGGCATTCCTCGGTGTGGAAATCTATGAGTTTACGCATTATGTCCATGTGGGGGCAGGATTGCAAGTGAGTGCCTTCACAGGGATTCTGTTGACGACACTTGGAACACACGGAGCACACGTTGCGCTAGGTTTGTTCTGGGGATTATTCATCATCTTACAAGTGAAAAAGCATGGTTTGACGCCTAAAACGGCTAATAAAGCCTTCATCTTTTCATTGTACTGGCATTTCTTAGATGTCGTCTGGATCTTTATTTTCAGCTTCATCTATTTGAAAGGAATGATGTAACATGAGTGAATTATTCCCGCGTAAACAGGTAATGGGCTTTGTGTTTTCAATGGTGTTAACGGCAGCTGCACTGACGGTCTATTTTTTAGATGTGTCATTTGCGGTAGGGATGACGATTCTGTTAGTCACCGCATTCGTGCAAGCAGCAGTTCAACTCATGGTGTTCATGCATGCCGGTGAGACAGAGGATAAGCATGCGATCTATCTAAACATCTATTATGGAGTTGCGATAGCTCTTGTCACCATCTTCGGTACACTACTAATTATGGTTTGGGATATGTAAGTAATTCAATAAAAAAAGGAGTGCCATTGGCGCTCCTTTTTTTATTAAATAATACGTATTCCTTTATCCGTTTTATCTTGCATTTCTTCCGTTGCGACAAAGAATACCCCCATGAGAAAAATGAAGATAGCCCCCATAATTGTACCGATTCCGATACCTGTAATTGCGCTATAATCGCTAATAAAAAAGCCGTATAAAAAAATAGAAATTCCGATGGCAAGTATCGTTCCCCCAGTAAACCTAACGATGTTTAGCATAGTCGATTTAGATTCCATTTCATTCACTCCCTCGTACTGCTATTATCAGCAATGTTCACAAAGTTGTCAAATTATATTTTGAAACTAGACCTCACTTAACTTTTAAATTTGACATTTTATTGGGTGCGAAAATGGTTATCTTCAGGTATAACTACAACGGCTCTATCAAATATTGGCTTACCAGCATGGAGTTCAGTATAATACAATTTAACTAGTTGGGTGACAATTCTCTCCTAGTCTATTACCTGCGAAAAAGGAGTCATTATGAAAATACCAATTATATTTGAAGATAATCATTTGTTGCTAGTTGAAAAACCTGTCAACATACCAGTGCAAGAGGATACGAGCGGTGATGCAGACTTATTGACGTTATTAAAAGAAGATATAAAAGTTCGATATGAAAAGCCAGGTAATGTTTATTTGGGACTTGTGCATCGATTGGATCGACCTGTCGGTGGGGTGATGGTGTTTGCCAAAACGTCGAAGGCTGCTTCTAGATTATCGGATATTTTACGGAAAAGAGAGTTGGAACGAACATACTTAGCTGTTGTAAGAGGAGTACCACAGAAGAAAAAGGCGGTTTTGGAGCATTATCTTTTTAAAGATACAAAGAAAAATAAAGTGTCTACCGTCCGAGCTAATCATGCGAATGCTAAAAAAGCAGTACTTGAATACGAAGTCATTAGCAGCACAGAACAATTAAGTCTTCTGTCTATTCGCCTCCATACCGGTCGCTCCCACCAAATCCGCGTTCAGCTCTCTGCAACTGGATTCCCCCTCTATGGGGATCAAAAATATGGACAACAAGTGAATCGCCCTGGACAGCAAATCGCTTTATGGGCGCATGAGCTAGAGTTTGTCCACCCAACAACAAAGGAAATCATCGAGGTACAATCACAACCGCCAAACGAATATCCGTGGAATTTATGGTGATTTCACTGCGGGTTTAAATTCTGCTTTTATAGGGGATTTATTGAATATGAACGATTAAAAAAGATCTCTATCGCATGTGTACTCACACGCGATAGAGATCTTTTTTTGAAATTCATTATGTTAATTTGTCTATACCAATTTTGAAGGTCAGCTTGTATTTGCGTGTGTAAAATAATACAAGACTTTTTTCGAAAAAAGGTTTTTGGCTTTTCTTTATCCTAGATAAGAAGTGATGTCCTAATTCATTTTGTCTTGCCTCTTGTTGTAAATCAACTATCCGTTGTTTTAGATAATCATGATTAATGTTATACATTATTGTTCTCCTTAAGGAGAAGTCCAATTCTATTGTTAAGGTGTGGCTAGCACCATTTCTGTTAGCCAAGTTTCACCTAAATTGTGTATTGGCGACTCCGATTTATTTTTCTCTACTAATTTACTAACCCGTTTACCGTTCATTTTTGCAATCATCATATTGTTTTCCTCCTTCAATTTTTTGTTTTTTCAATTCAACTCATAGAATCACTTTTGCCAATTGGGGATTTCCGTTCCCCGATTGGCGCTATCCACTTTCGAGAGATTCCTTTTTTAATAACTTTCTTTGCTGTTTCATGTTCATCATCACCAGCACTCCTTTTCTTATTATTTTTTACTATATGCAACACGCAATGCGTGAAAACACCAGATCTTTATCAATTATGCCTCGGCATGATTGCGTTCGGAGACGTTTATCTAAATTCAGACTTGGCTGAATTTAGATAAAAGCACACAAAAAAGCACACGCTTCTTTACATAAGCGTGTGCTCATAGGAAAAGAACGGCAGAACATGCCGTTCCGTATTAATTATTTACAGAAAAATAATTAGCGGTTTGGCACGGGATTACTATGCAATTACTTTTTGAAATTTTAAATGTAGTCATCTTCCGCACCTCCATTTCTAATTTGAGTATCTAACTACTATAGGATAACATTTCCTATTTCTGAATGTCAACACTTTTCTAAAAATGGTTTATTTTTTAATCAATAGACGTGCTTTATGTCGGGTGTATTTACCTTCTAACTTGATCAGCTTCAGATGATTGTGATTTTTATCACAATTGAGTTATTTAAGTAATAGTAAAATTGAGGTATTCATTTTAGGGGAATCTATTAGGGGGGATTACTTGAAAGGCCTACGCTTTAAAATTTTACTATTAGTACTATCTATGGTTTTTTTATGTACGCTACTGATGTCGATATTTGGTTATTTCGTTAATTATAAATCTGTTGAGAATGAGGTAGGAATGGAACTCATTGGCTGTGCAAATGTTGCAACGCTAATTGTGGATTGGCAAGATGTTGAAGCGATCAAGAACAATCCACAAGATGATAAAACTTTAAAAAAACTTGAAGACGGAATAACTGCATTCATCAATAAAAAAACATGGTTTAAAGACGCTTTTATCTTATCGGTGGATGATGGAAAGGCAACTTTGCTAGCAGTAGATGAACGATTAAAGAATCAAGGTTATCAAGCAGGCGATGGCTACCATTATGACGAAGCAATCGATAGGGCAATTGAGGCAACAACTACTATGGGACACCAAATGCCGATGTACTCAAAGGTTTACACATTCGAAAATAGTAAACGGATATCAGGATATTCACCAATCCTGAATGATAAAAATGAAATTATAGGTTTTTTAGGAGTAGATTATCATGGTGAAGTCGTAGCTGACCGTACTTGGCCGAGAGTGTGGATTATTGTGAAGGTAGGTGCTGCTGTATTTATACTCGCTACTATCATTTCACTCTTTGTTGCAAATAGAATTGTTCGCCCATTAGTGCAATTGAGAAATCAGGCAGAAGCCTTTGCTAGCGGCGATTTAACATCGTCCATCGATACACATATGAGAGACGAGATAGGTCAACTTGCGTACAGTTTTGAAAAAATGCGTCAAAGTTTATTGACTATTTTATTACAAGTAAAGGACTCATCAAAACAATTAGCTGAGTCCTCCAAATTACTGGCAGCTACTTCGGAAGAACAGACACAGACAACAGATATGATTGCAAAATCATCTTTGGAGTTGGCGGCTGAGTCAGAGAGGCAAGTAGAAGAAACAGCAGTTATTTCAAAGGCAATTGGCAATCTTGAAACGGGCATGGAAAAAGTGAGAGACAATGCATTTGAAGCGAAAATACAATCGGAAAAATCGATTCAATTTGCAAGACAAGGGAAAAATGATATGACTGAGATGACAAAACAGATGGGTGCCACGAGTCAAGGTATTACAAATGCGATGGGGAAATTTGAACTGCTGACGGAGAAATCGAGAACGACAGTAGAAGTTATTTCAACAATCTTGAGGATTTCTAATCAAACTAATCTATTGGCACTAAATGCTAGTATTGAAGCAGCAAGAGCTGGCGAACATGGTAGAGGTTTTGAGATTGTGGCAACAGAGGTAAGGGACTTGGCAGATCAGTCGAAACAGGCAGCCGATAACATTAAAGTTATTTTAGAAGAAATCCAACAGTATATAAAAGAAGCGCATTTTGCCTTGCGCGACGGTGTTGAGCAGTTTGGTATTGGCAAAAATTTAGTGCAACAGTCTGGCCATTCATTTGAAACGATTTTTACAGCTATTGAGGAAATTTTCGATAAATCAATGTCTACTCAAACTGTTGTATTGAGTAGTACGCAATTAGTAGATCAGATTCACGCCAGTATTAAAAAAGTGACGAACGGAATAGGGTATGTTGCGACAGCGTCTGAAGAATTATCCTCCGCAAGCGAGGAACAGGCAGCGATGATCTATCAGGAATCACAATCTGTGAAAAACTTATCGACACTTGCAGAACAGCTACAATCAACAGTTCAACAGTTTCAAATGGACTAGACTCTTTAGTAATCGGTGTGTAGTGCTACGACAATGGGATGGAGTCATTGCTAGGCAGTATTTCTTTCCTCTAACATAAGAATCGTTAATGACTATCTATCATCCGTTTCCTAAAAATGGCGGTGTCAGACCTGAAGAAAACGAAGGTCGACACCGCCATTGATTATTTTTCGATCAATTTGAACTTCTGCCAAGGGTGAACATGGTCTAGTAGAAATTGCTCGTCCTTGTCAATGGTCGCAACAATATTAGTGTTTCCTGAATTGTCCATGTCTTTGCGCGCGATATGGAGTTCACCTTTGTAGCGTTCATAACCATTGTTATCAATCGTGATGCTACCACGTGTGATTGGTTCTATATCATGAGCCGGGAAATCCTCTTGATGATAATCAACCCGACTTTGCGTTGAACGAATCACAAAAGCCGAGACATCTCCACGGTTGAAGTGATTGCTTGAAAGGATAATTTCCTTCTCAACTGCAGTTGTCTGTTCTTTCAACTCGACTGTTATCTCTAATAAGTAGCGATTGAGCAAGGATAGACTTTTCAATTCTTCATCGGAAGCAAACATATTGCCAATAATCAAATCATCAATGAGATCTGTTTGGAAAAGGTCTTTCGCTTGAACTTCAATGGCTAGACCACGATGTTCCTCAAGAGTAGGGAGACCTTCTTGTACAGGCCATGGTCCAAATGCCGCATCTTTTGAAGAAATCATGGCTGCTGTGCGTATACCATTTTCTTTATATTGTGCAGAGCATTTGAGGAAATGTTCTCTTGATAGTCCCGTATAACATCGTGGATAAAAATTATGGCAGCCGATGATCTGCTGTTTGTTAGGTTGATAGGAAAGAATTTGTTCCAGATATTTTGTTCCTTGGCTCATGTTTAATTCGATGGACAAGCCGTGTTCATTGAAGGACATGACACTTTCTTCTAATCCCGAAAAGCCTAAGTCAAGTCGTAACCCTGATAAGCCAAGTTCTTTAAAATAAGACAAATCTTTATAAGAAAGATTTTTATCTTCAAAAACGGTTGGGCTGACGTCAGCAATTACTTCAAAGCCAAGGTCATTTGCTTTTTTTAATAGCTGCTGTAGCTGTTGGACATCCTTATCATCACTAGCAGACATGAGACATGTAAAGACGCGTGAAAAGCCATAAGCACTAGCCTTTTCCATATAGTCAACGAACTCTTTTTCTGTAGCATGTTGTGGATAAATTGAAATGCCAAGATTTCTCATGTACACCACTCCTATTTAGTAAATTGCGGTAGGTATTTTTGGTTGGTTTCAAGTAAATCAAGTAGCAATAGCTTGGCCACTTTACTGGAAGGAACAAACGGATTAGTCGTTAAGGCAAGCATAGCTTTTACTGTATTGCCCGTAACGGCAGCTTCAATTGTTGATTGTTCAAAAGCTTTTACTTGTTGGATCAAGCCATTCATTTCTGCTGCTTCTTTATCTTCAATTAGCATTTCATCCATCATGTAATAATAGCAATGATGAGGACATGGTAATGCTTGTAGTGACTGTAAAAACTCTTTTTCCCAAGATGCATTATTTTAGAGAAAAGTGGAAAGGGAGAAATTATTGAATAAACTAAAATCCCCCAACTGCACTTAAACTAGTTTAGCTTATGGAATAGTGATTCACCTTCTCGTATAATGCTATAAACTCACCGGCAAGATCTTTAAATGTAATGGCATTCATCAGATGATCTTGTGCATGAATGAGTAGTAACGAAGTTTCCACCTTTTCGCCACGAATTTCAGATTGGATTAAAAAGGTTTGCACCTTATGTGCATTGCTAAGTTCATCATTTGCTTGTTCAAGTAGTCTATTTGCTTGCTCAATATCATTTTCTTTTGCAACTTGGATAGCCTCAAAAGCTGTACTTTTTGCATTGCCGCTATGGAGAATAATCTGCATGACTTGTTCTTCCATGTTCATCACTACTTCCTATTCAAGAGTATGGTTCATCATCTAGTTGAAATATATTCATTTACGCGACGTCTCTTTTTTGTGCTGCTAATTCCCCTTCAAGTTTCTTCAATTCTATTCGCTCTGCAATTTTAATAAATGGTAGATATATCAGGACTGAAATTACTAAGTTCACTGCAGCCAAAACAGCTCCCTGCCACGATCCAGTGGCTAAGAATCCGCCAATAACCGGTGGTGTCGTCCAGGGGATAAAGGCTATCGTTTTTGGAACAACCCCCGTTGCAATCATGATATAACTAAAAATTACTAGGATAACAGGCGTTAAAATAAATGGAATAATTAACAAAGGATTTAAAACCAACGGGAAACCAAATATAATAGGTTCATTAATATTGAATAAACTTGGTGCTGATCCCAGTCCGGAGACATTTCGATAATGCTTATGACGCCGCCCTGCTATGAACACCGCAATAATCAAACCAAGTGTAGCTCCCGTACCACCTAGATACATGAAAGCATCAAAGAATGATTTTGTAACAATATAAGGAATTTCTTCGCCTGCTGCAAATGCTGCTACATTCGCTTCAATAGAAGGTAAGTAAATCGCTTGCATAAGCGGTTCTAAAATATTTCCGCCATGAAGTCCGAAAAACCAAAGGATGTGGATGATTAATGCAACAAAAACGGCTGAACCTAGTGTGTTTGCCAATTTTGAAACAGGTGCTTGTAGTGCGTCGAAGAATGCTTGGTGAATATCAGGCATTCCGCCAACGAGCGTGAATACTTTAATGAGCCCGAATATACTTATTGTAATCATTGCAGGGAACAAAGCGGCAAACGATTTTGCAACTGCTGGTGGAACACTGGCAGGCATTTTCACGATCAAGCGTTTGTTACCGAGTAGTCTCGTGAAAATTTCAGTAGAAACAAGTGCAACAATCAGTGCGATAAATAGACCTTGTGCACCGGCCCAACCTAAAGGAATTCCTCCGTCTGTAGGAGACAATTGCGTAATTGTTATTAAAGAAGCGAGTGAGACCACACCGGATGACAGACCGTCTTTGTCATACGAGCGAGCAAGCTGATAGGCAACGGTGAAGGCAATTAGTAACGCTACAATGGCAAATGTACCATTCCAAACTGATCCACCGAATTGTTTCCATTCATCACCGCCAAAAATCATTTCCATGAAGTTTTGGTAAGCGTCAATTGGCAAGTTGTTGAAAAGTATAACCATTGAACCTAAAATCATTAATGGCATGATGGAGACAAAGCCGTCACGAACAGCGACCAGATGCCGTTGTGCCCCTATGCGGCCAGCAATTTCAATAAATTTATTCATACCTAGTTATCCCCCTTGTTTTTTAAAAAATGAATTAGGAAAACGGAATGCTTGATAGAATACTGCGATAATAAATGATAGAGATCAATAAATCGGTTAACTCACCGAATTCCCCCAATCTGATCTCTAAACCCCACTAAGATGAGGCGTTTCCATTACAGTAATGCAAGTGCTTTTGTTAGGACGGAATCACCGTTCAGCGTGCCGTAGTCAATACTATCGATGACTTCAACTGGAATGTTTTTTCCTTCAAGAGCTTTTTCGATTTTCTTTTTTAAGAATCGTACTTGTGGTCCTAACAGTAGAACATCAATTTCTTCGAAGTGTCTTTTGGCTTCCGACTCTGAAACAGCAAAGATTTTAATATCTTGATTTCTTGCATTTGCAGCGGATTCCATCTTTTTGACTAGTAAACTAGTCGACATTCCAGCTGAACAGACAAGCATGATCGTTGTCAATTTGTATTCCTCCTCCCTTTTTTATGTGGTTATTAATTCTATGAAAAAAACATAGAATTATGTTTTTCGTGTACACCTATATTATTTGCAAGAAGCATGCCACCTATTTCTTCGAAAACATTGGAATAGGGCCTCTTTTTCATGACACACTTCATTTTTCAACGATATTCATACTTAAATGCGATTATTTTTGACGAATATTTGATAGATATGCATGAGCTTGCTTTGCACAAAGATAATATCGCATCATACACAGCTTCATTTACATAGGCTATTTGAACGTATGTTTAGTCGAGTGATGCAGAATTCATAAATGATACTAAACAAAAACCTTGTAAAAAATAATCTTGAATTTGTGATATACATCACAGAATAATTGCGTGAATAACTTTATACTTACTCTATAAGCTGAACTAAAGAATACCTTTAATCCCGCTTAGGCTACCCCTTTAAGGCGCCTGCACACGGAACAACATGTATTCAATTGTTCAATTTATATATTACAATAATTAAAATTCTAGGAGGAATAGTTGATGAGTGAATATACAGCAATAGTAAAGGTTCCAGAATATCCGCCGCATCTTAAGCATAAAACCATTTTTGAAACATTTAATAAGTTAAATCCATCTGAGACAATGTTGATTGTCAATGACCATGATCCGATTCCTTTGCGTTTTCAGTTCGATTCGATGCATGAAGGGAAATACACATGGGAATATATTGAACAAGGTCCTGATACATTCCAGGTGAAAATTGAAAAACTATAACATGTCTGGAGTTGATTGGCGATGGCAAAAGTTAACGTTATCGATGACAAGACACTGAAAATTGAACTGTCCTTAGAGGATGCTGTTTCAATGGTGCAGCAAGCTGCTGGTGAAGTAGATAAGTTTGCGAGTGAAATCATTACGATTTTCGAAAAAATGCCGACTTTCAACTTTACGCATTATTGTTTTTATGCGTTCGAGGATACAGCAAAATTATTCGAAAACGTACTAGGCATCGACCCTAAGCAGTACAAAACATTCTCTTTGGATGCGCCCGATGCATTCTTCTACTCACTGTATGGTGGAATGGCAAGTTTATATGATGAAGCAAAAAAATCTGTATCTTAAGTGACTACTATTTGTAGGAGATGATTCATTGTGAATCAGCAAACGACGAAAATTGTAGAATTAGATGTGCGTCCTCACTTGAACAAAAAGCTGGAGCCTTTCCAGCTAATTATGGATACGGTGATGGAGATAGAGGCGGGAGATATTTTCGTACTCCACGCAACGTTCAAACCGACGCCATTATTAGGTGTGTTGAAGATGAAGGGCTTTGTGAATAAGGTTGAACGCAAAGAAAAAGACCATTGGGTTGTTTCTTTTGTCAATAAAAAATACAAACATCTATTGGATATAGAGGACTCTTCAACAGAGGACGAGCTGGTTTCTACAGCTCAGTTCTCTAGTGAGGAGACGGTTGCTCGAGAACCCAAAACGATTACACTCGATAATCGTGGACTAGAGCCTCCACAACCAATGATGCGTACATTAGCTGCTTTGGACCGCAGTCATCCGGGGGATCAAGTGAAGATTCACAATGATCGAGTGCCCGTTTTTTTGATTGAGGAATTGAATCGCCTTGGCTGTCCTTTTAGTGTAGATGAGCAGTCAGATGGTTCGGCAAAAGTAACTATCCATAAGGTGTAAGGGGGAGAGGACTATGTTTCGTCTCCCATTTTTCTTTATCATTACGGGGATAATTGGTTTCTTTTTGTTTCATGGTGTCTCCATCCTAACGCTGTTCGATTGGCTTCAACATGATTTACGAGGGCCAAGTGGTTGGTTTTATACACATTTATTTGTTCTTGGATGGGCTACGATGTTGGCGATGGGAGCCGTATATCAGCTGATTAATGTTATTTTACAGTCTACTATTTACAGTCAAAGGCTTGGCTATGCACACTATGTATTTTTCACAATTGGTCTTTCTGGCTTATTGTATGGTTTTGTATCGTTTAAGACGATATACATTGCTGGATTTGCAACACTCGCTTTTATAGGAATATTTCTTTTTGCAATTAATATCGGAGTTACCTTATGGAGAGCCCGCAAATGGGATGCCATTACGATTAGTGCGGCTTGTGCAGTTTTGTATTTAGTGCTAACAGGGCTTATCGGTATGTGGATGGGCGTTAATTTTTATACTGGAAATCGAACTGCCCTGCATGAGAGCCTATTGAAGGCGCATATTTGGCTTGGGACGCTCGGTTGGTTTGGTATGCTCATTACCGGTTTCAGCTATAAAATGCTACCGATGTTTTATTTGGCTCACCATTATCCGACTCGCTTGCAATGGGCAACTTTGATTACTTGGAACACTGCTATCGTATTTGGGGCGGTGTCTTTCTTGCTAGGCGGAGGTTTTTGGACAACATGGTTCGCGCTTCTTTTTGTGACGCTTGCTCTCGTTTTCTATAATATCCACTTACTTCAAATCAAAAAACATCGAGTGAAGCCAAATCCAGGTCACGGCATTCGATGGTCGGTTTATGCTGCGCAATTTCTTTTACTTTTTATAGGTGCATTGCTTATTTACACAGTTGTATTTCCAAACCAACTTTTGCACCCGAAAATGGTGCTTTTAGTAGGATGGGTTTATCTAGGTGGCTGGGTATCGTTTACAATCCTTTGTTATGTGTCGAAAATTATCCCGTTTTTATGGTGGACACACAAGTTTGGCAAGCTAGCAGGGAGACCGGGAACTCCATTAATGGCTGATTTATTGGATGATAAGAAAGTGCGTATGGGTGTTATTACTATCGCATTCTGTTTGTTCGTGTTATTCGCGGCTATTTTGATAGATAGCACGACGCTTACAGTCGTCGGTGGACTGGCTTTCTCGATTTCTTCCGTACTGTATATGATCTTAATTGGTCGTGTATTTAGTCGGTAAAAAACAAAGAAGGAATGAGCGAAATGGAAATGATTGAACGTATTCGTGAATTACTCAAGCTCGTTTACGACCCAGAGCTTGGGATTAGTATCATTGATTTAGGCCTCGTCTATGATATTCAATACGAGGCTAACAAAGTGTATGTCAAAATGACGTTAACGACACCTGGATGTCCGATGCACGACATGATTACAGGTGGTGTTGACTTTATATTGAAGGATCGTCTTGACATTTCCGATGTAGAGGTCGATGTTGTGTGGGAGCCGAAGTGGTCGCCGGATATGATTTCGGATGAAGGGAAAGAAACATTGAATTACTTTTAGTCCATGAGGAGTTGCGCATATGCAGATAGAACTTGAACAGGGGAATGTCCAACAGTATTTAGTAGAATCTGCTGTGATTGATTTTCGGCATCCGATCGTACAAAAGAAAATTGAGAAAATCAAAGCACAGGGGCACACACAATTTGAGCGGGCAGAAATCGCTTTTTGTTTTGTGAGGGATAGCATTCAACATTCGTTTGATAAAGAAAGTACTATTGTGACGATTACTGCATCAGACGCCTTATTGCATCAAGAAGGAATCTGCTTTGCAAAGGCCCATTTATTAGCGACACTTTTACGTGGGATGGATATTCCGACGGGATTTTGTTATCAGCGTGTGACGAAAAAGGGAACAGTGGAGTCCGGCTATGCGTTACATGGTCTAAATGCACTCTATTTGGAGGAAGTTGGACACTGGTTCCGTGTCGATCCACGTGGGAATAAAGCAGGCATACACTCTGAATTTAGTGTTCGTCCTGAAAAGCTGGCGTATCTGATTCGAACAAAGCTAGACGAAGTGGATTATCCGACTGTTTATAGCGAGCCGTTAGAGGAAGTGCTACTTGCAATGCAAAAGGCTACGAATTGCCAAGAACTATTTCAGAAACGACCTGACCGTATTTTATCGAAATGAATGATGTCAAGAAGGAAGTGTGAGTCAATGATTGAGCTTATTGCAACAGCTGAATCAGTAGAGCAAGGGAAGTCGTTAATCCGCATTGGTGTGGATACGTTGTACGTAGGAGAAGACGAATTCGGTTTACGTTTGCCGGGTTCTTTTTCGCGTGAGGAATTAAAGGAATTGACCTATTTTGCGCATCAACATCATAAGCGCATAGTTGTTGCTGTGAATGCTTTAATGCATAATGATCGGATTGAGAAAATTGTCCCGTATTTAACATTTTTGCAGTCTATTGGTGTGGACGCCATCACAGTTGGTGATCCGGGAGTTATTCATCTCATGAAAAAGCATGCCATAGAGCTTCCTTTCATCTATGATGCCCAAACGATGGTGACAAGTGCAAGGCAAGTGGATTTTTGGGCGAAGCGTGGGGCAATTGGTGCTGTACTGGCAAGGGAGCTACCTTTTGCAGAGCTACAAGCGATTCGGCAGCAAGTAACTGTACCGGTTGAAGTACTCGTTTATGGAGCGACCTGCATTCAACAATCAAAACGACCATTAGTAGAAAACTATTTCAATTTTACGAATCAGGATCATGTAAAGCAGCCTCTTTTTATTTCTGAACCTAAAAAAGAGGAAACGCATTACTCCATTTATGAAGATTGTAACGGCACACATATTTTCGCGACAGATGATGTGAATTTATTGCCACAGTTAGACAAACTGGTTGCTGCAGGTTTAACACAGTGGAAACTGGATGGTATTTTTACAAAAGGGCAATCGTTTGTGGACATTGCCAGTTTGTTTATAGAGGCGAGACAGTCATTTATAGAGCAACGTTGGACGGTGGATATACAGGAGCAGTTAAATAGTCGATTACTTGCATTACATCCAGCGGAAAGATCAGTAGATGAAGGATTCTTTTTGAAGGATCCGAGCGATGTCAAATAAGGAGGCGGAAAATCGTGGGAGTTACGACGAAAAGAGTGATTACTAAAAAGCCAGAAGTGTTAGCACCAGCTGGTACGCTTGAAAAACTAAAAACCGCTATCCGTTATGGGGCAGATGCTGTCTATATTGGTGGTAATGCCTATGGTTTGAGAAGTCGAGCAGGTAATTTTACATACGACGAGATGCGAGAAGGTGTCGCATTTGCGAATGAAGCCAATGCGAAGGTGTATGTAGCCGCTAATATGGTGGCTCATGAAGGCGATGTGGAAGGGGCAGGCGAGTTTTTCCGGATGCTTCGTGATATTGGAATTCGAGCAGTTATTGTGTCCGACCCCGCTTTAATAGAAATCTGTGCGATGGAAGCGCCGGGTTTACCGATTCATTTATCAACTCAAGCTTCGGCGACGAATTATGAAACGTTGAATTTTTGGCAATCAGAAGGCTTGGAACGTGTGGTGTTGGCAAGGGAAGTCGAGATGGATGAAGTTCGAGAAATACGCCAAAAAACGAATGTCGAGATTGAGGCCTTCATCCACGGGGCGATGTGTATTTCCTATTCAGGTCGTTGTACGCTGTCGAATCATATGTCAGAGCGTGATGCCAATCGTGGAGGGTGTACACAATCCTGTCGCTGGAAATATGGCTTATTCGATATGGAACAACCGGGGGAACAGCAATCATTGCTCGGCGGAGAGACACTTGAGGAATTTTCAATGAGTGCGGTAGATATGTCCATGATTCGTCATATTCCTGACCTAGTTGAAAGTGGTATAGACAGTTTTAAAATCGAAGGTCGTATGAAATCGATTCACTACGTATCAACGGTTTCGAATGTTTATCGCCGAGCAATCGATGCCTATTGTGATGATCCGGATAACTATGAATTTAAGCAAGAGTGGGAAGACGAGTTATGGAAAGTCGCACAGCGAGAGTTGGCAACTGGTTTTTATTATGGGACGCCGACAGAGCATGAGCAATTATTCGGTAAGCCACGTAAAATTCAAGCATATAGTTTCATTGGACAGGTATTAGCTTATGATGAAGAGACGCAAATTGCGACGATTCAGCAGCGCAATCATTTTGGACTTGGAGATGCTGTTGAGTTTTACGGTCCCGGATTTACACATGCTTACCAAACGATAGATGTTTTATGGAATGAGCAAGATGAACCGATTGAACGTGCGCCAAGTGCGATGATGATTGTGAAAACAAAAGTAACCGTTCCTGTTAAACCATTTGATATGATTCGTAAGAAAAAGTGAATATAAAAAATCAAATACTAGGGCTCTGTGTACAGTTACTTGGGGAGCTTTGGATTGGATGACTTCTATATGATTACCGTGATGTGTTTTATATGCCTGGATGCGACTTCGCCGCATTCAGGCATATTTTTTCGGTAATCGTATGGTGGTCGTTCATCCGGTACTCTCCCGAAATACTGGTACACGGGGCGCTAATGCTTTTGGGGATGAGGGAACTGAAGCTTTTCTATCTAGATAAAAGCTGCAAAAGATACAATTTTGGCAGCTCTCTTTTCTTTATCAACTAAAGAGGCAGAATACTGATATAGAGGTAATTGGAATACACCGAATCTTTTCGTTTATTTGGTTCGTATAATAAGTATAAGTTAATTGTTCTAAGACTAGGGAGGCGGGAGATTATGAAGCATATTGTAATTCTTGCTAAAGTAATTGTTGGAATTAGACCAAATCCATTTGGGTGGGATGGAGGATGGACTATTTTCAAGAAACCGTTGTCTGAAAAATTGGAAGTCAGTATTAGAAAAAGACTTAGGCAGGAAGGTATGGATTACGATGTATCAGTTGATACAACGTATGATACTTGTGAGACCATAATTAATAATGGGGCTAGTTTGATTTTAATATCCCCCTATATAAAGCATATTGTAGAAGTAAATAATTTGAATCCCAGGAGTTACTATCTATTAAACGAAAATGAATACAACGATGCTTATGTTGAAGAAATTATAGCCAATATAAAAAATCTGTAGGTAATTTTTATGTGTGAATGATTTGACTTAGATGGCTGACGGGACAGGTTAGTTGAAGAAGGAGTTTGTTTTCTAGTGATGAAATAACTTTTACACATAAAAGAGCTTAAAAGGGGAGTGAACCATTTATGTATGGCATGGAACCATTTTTTTGGACGAAGTTATTTCTTGTGCTAGCCATTTTTGTACTGTTGTCATTTTGTTTTAATGTTGTTATGAGAAAATTACTCAAAGTTAAGAAAAGGAAGTTCTTTTCTTATAACCACCTAAATGATAAACATAAAACGATCGATTTGACGGTTAGGGTTGCTGCTGTTGTCATGATGTTGATTGGATTTTCCATTGCCATCAAAATTGACCCTATGGAAAGAATTTGGTTTTTAGAGCCATACTTTTTTGTCTTTATTTTTATTTTTGCATCTGAAACAGTTAGAGCTTTTATGGAATGGAAATATTCATCAAATAAAAATGATTACATTTTCACAATTGCCCAAATGTTGTTCCACGCTATATTCTTACTTTCAATGTTTACAACTAACTTTTGGGGCTTGTTTGGATAGTTATGTCTTTATATCACGTCTGTTGATTAGCCATCTACTAGCTCCATAGTTATTCAACGAATGGGTGCTTTACTTCAATAAGGAGTAAAGCCCTAATTGAAGTAGCAGTTTAGTTCAACAAAATATATTTTATGAGATTATAAAGAATAAGATTTATTGTGTTTTTATGGAGGTTCTAAATGAAAATTCTATTAAGGGTTCTTTTAAGTGTGATGGGTATAATTCTTGGTTATGCAATAATTGATTACTATTTCGATGGAGTATTCAAATATATACTATGGGGTATAACGGGGACAGTATTTTACCTATACAACGATAAGAAAAATCGTGAATATAAGAAAACTAAGGAAAATAATTATTAAAGGGGCAGGTTAGTGCAAACTGATGAATCCTTTGAAACTTTATTGAAATTATTACTAAGCATTTTATCAGGGATGTCCAATATATAAGTTTCAACTCCGATTGGCTCTTTAATTTCCCACCTTTGTTTGATAAATATACCTCGTGTTGTTCAATATGGCTTTCTTGACCACAAGCTGAAACAAATAATATCTCAACAAGTATTAAAAGCATTCTCATATTCATTACAACGCGAGGGTAGGAGGAGAGAGAAATATGAAAACAACCAATTATTCAAGAATAGCAGAAAAATACGATAATAATCAGTATAGAGTTGATGAATTAAGATTTGATTATGATTTAAAAAATCATATTGAGAAAAACGCGAAGACTGAATATAACGTATTAGATTTATCTTGTGGAACTGGTCTATATCTTGAAAAACAAATTAACTATTTTGACGGAATTAATATTAATTGGTATGGACTTGACTTGTCTGACCAAATGTTAAAGAAGGCTAATGAAAAAGTAAAAAATGTAGAGTTTACTAATGCAAATGTAGAGGGAATGTCGTATGATTCAGAGATTTTTGACTTTATTTCTAATAATTACGCGTTTCATCATTACAGCAACAAGCAACAGGCATTAAATGAGATATACCGTGTATTACAAATAGGTGGTGTCTATAAATTACATAATATAGTGATTCACGATATGCCTAAATGGTGGGTTTATCACTACTTTCCAACAGCATACTATGAAGATTTAAAAAGGTTTTGGGATAAAGAGGTTATTTTTAACGAGCTTTCAACAAGGGGGTTAGAAGTAAACTTAAAAGTCGAATATAGAATGGAAAATGTAAGGGTAAGTGACTATATAGATTATGCTGAAAACAGAGATATTTCTGTGCTAACTTTGATTAGCGATAAAGACTATGAAGAAGGGTTAGAAAGAATGAAATATGATGTGAAAAATAATCCTGATAAAACAATTGTAAATGATTTTGCAGAAATGTTTTGTACTGCTAAAAAAAAATAGAGGGTTTTCTAACCAACGAATTCACATCTCGAAGAAAAGGTTCGTTATTTCACTAACCAGGTGCTTTACTTGAAGATCAGAGCTGCTTAGACGGCTCTATTTTCTTGTTCTACAAAAGGGGTAGGAGGGATATAATGAGACGTTTGATAAACTTATCAATTTTACTGTTATTTGTTATTTTTATGTCTGGTTGTACAGATGTTAAAGAAGAAAACAAAGGAATACAGGAAGAGGAACATGAGAAAGTGGATGATGACAATACTCCTATTGAAACACCATACCATTTTTCGTATAAAGGGCAGGAGTTTAAAATTATATCATTTTTCGATGAAGTGTTGGAATACGCAAGAATAATTAGTGAGAATCCTGCACTTGATAGAAAAGCTATCTATACAGAGCATGTTTTAGAACCATTTAAAGATAAATCCTCTCTTCACTATTTACAATTAGGAGTAACGGAGAATGACCCTCTTAGACCAACTTCTCGAGTAGATCAACTGGAAAAAAATACGAATGAACTACTTGAAAACCAGGAACAAATCAATCAATGGATTGAAGAAGCAATATTGGAATCAGCTAAGCTATTATCATCGGGTGCAAATACATCAATTTATCTACTTCCAGTTAATCCTGAAAACTCGTTTACGACGTATATTATGGATGGAGTGGCTGGCTATGCTTATTTTGGTAATAACGTTTTAATTATGATTGATCCAACTGCTTCAAAAGAAGTTATTAAATATGCCGTGGCTCACGAATATCATCATACCGTCAATATGACCTTAAACGGCGAACAAAGTGTATATAGCGTATTAGATACAATAATTACAGAAGGGAAAGCAGATTCTTTTGCTACTATTCTCTATCCTGAAATAAATCCTCCGTGGATAGAACCTCTAACAGAGGATGTGGAAGCCCGGGTTTTAGAGGAATTAAGTATAAATGGTAATTCTATAGATTATAAAATTTACAATCATTTTGTTTATGGTAATCCAGCTAAAGATATTCCGCGATGGTCGAATTACAAAATAGGTTATCAAATCACTGAAAGCTTCATCGAAAACACCCCTGATAGTTCAATATTGGAATGGACAAAAACGGATGCAGAGGAAGTCGTTAAGGGTAGTAAATATAGTAATTTGCTCCCGTAGGAGTTGATATGTTGTTAGGTAACAAATATTATAGTTTAGGTGTAATTATAAAGTTTTAACTATAATTTTTTTCGCTTTAGCATCATGTAATTAACTCTACGAACGCTAATCCCGTATGGGTTTTCGCCTTTTTTGATGGAACTTGTATAATTAAGGAAAATGATCGTTTTATTCCTTTGTCGAACGAGGTGCTTTAGTTTAACAATAACAGGACTTGCGTTTATGATTGATTCTCATATATGCAAGTCCTTTTGTTATGCTTTCACATGTCCATAGACAGTTCAACAGCGATGATAGAGTCGTGTGAGTTACTTGCATATTTTGAAACAAGATACACCGTCGAGATCGTTCTCGACAATATCTTTTTTATTACTTTTAATACTCTTTGGTTATTGCTAGGGGCATTTTGCATTCTGTAGTGAGAGCAAATTGCGCCCACTCTTGTGTAGATTTTGCTCTCACTGATGGTGCATGCTGCACAGCCTGATATTGCATCTTTGGGCAGTAAATGCAGTACCATTTTATCTTGTCCATTTTCGAATAGCTATACGAGACGATTGAAATAAGATAGATACTTTCTTCTGTTTTGTGGGTGGATCTTTTGTAGGTGTCCACTGACCAAAGTGGGAATTCATCGTTTTTCCAAAACCACTTATGCCCATCCCGAACTTTAGTCGAGATGAGCAAGTTCACATGTAGTTGTTGTAGAAAAATGGTCGCATTTAACACAACTTCCATTACAAGCGATGGAAGCAGTAAAATCAGTACTTTTTGATTGATTTATTCACTCCACACAAATTCTCCTCTTCCCATAATGGCTCCTACAGTAGTCGAATGCCCCTTTTCAACTAAAGTAAGACGTTTTTGCCTCGATGAACGATGGCTTCACATTATATATAGAGTTTCTAGTCGAAAAAGGATACAAAGTTATAAAAAGGTGAGTATGACATCGGGGAAGTGGTGTGCTGGCAGCGTGTGTTCTTTTTCTGGGGCTTGCTAAAAATAAGAAAAGAAACACTCTCTAAAAAGTACAACAGTGCCCGAAATTGTATCTTCGGGCACTTATAGTCCCTATAGAAAGTCATCTATTCTCTACTTCCCAAACAATCGCAATTTTCACTTGAATATTGTAGGTACGCGACAGGCAACTATTCGCAACAAGATGACCGAAAAAGGTGTGGCTAGGAATGACGAAGTCATTTCTAGCCATACTTGCTCCCACGGTAATCGTGTCGTGAATATCTAACCGAAAGCGAACCGGAAATAGTCCAGTGAAAATGAAGAATTTTCATGCCTTTATTCATCTATATTTCATATGAATAAATAGTTGTTCAACAAGATATGTCTTGGTGTAGTACAAATCTCCTGTCCTGTTGTGAATAGTGGTTTTTTGGCATGTCGAAATAGAGAGAAATAAGGGTTTTCAGGACTTTATATTTATGTTAAGATATAATCATAGAATGATTAGAATAGTCTGAAATACATAGTGGTTGGGGTGTCGGTGATGAGAAAACTAGGGAAAAAGAAAGTGAGTTTGTTAGCTGGTTTGGTCAGTGCTTGTTTGCTTCTACTTGTTGGATTTAATGAGCATCCGCCTAAGCAGGTAGAAATGACAGGAATGATTAGTGTTGCACATCGAGGGGCTTCTAGTTACGCACCTGAAAATACACAGGCTGCTTTTCAAAAAGGACTGGAGCTTGGGGCTGATTTTCTGGAGAGTGATGTCCATCTTTCCAAAGATGGAGAACTAGTTATTTTACATGATGAAAAAGTAGATCGAACGACGAATGGTACAGGTTTTGTCAAAGATTATACACTCGCTGAATTGAAAGAACTGGATGCGGGAATGTCATTTGATGCCTCTTTTAGCGGAGAAAAGATTATTACGCTTGATGAATTACTTGATGAGTTCTATGGTGAAATAGGGCTGTTAATAGAGATTAAGAAGCCTAAATTATACCCAGGTATTGAGGAAAAAGTAGTCGAATTATTAAAGAAGTATGAAGATGTAAGCGGTGTCATTGTGCAATCCTTTGATATTGAATCGATGAAGAAAATACATAGCTTACTTCCAGAATTACAAATTGCTGTTTTGATGAAGCCTTCTACACTATTGCCTACCTCTAAAAGATTAGAAGATTTAACATCATTTGCAACTTATATTAACTTCGATGTGTCGTATATTAATAAGCGAATGGTAGATCGTATACACGCCTATGGTGGAAAAGTGCTAGTGTGGTCGAAGAGAGATCAGCAGTTGATTTCGAAAGGATTTCAATATGGGGTAGATGGTATTATTACAGACTTTTCACAATGGCCAGTTGAAGAACCTACTTTTTTAGCTAGGCAATAATCAATTACGTCTCGGCGTAATTGCGTCCAGATTTTGAATCGAGCTTGAGGCGTACAGGATGTAGGTCATGCAGTCGTTGTGACAGGAGGTCGCGAACTTAGACTGCCATCCCTTGACTCCCCTCAAAATCTGTGACATCCTCCGGAGGATTATCTTCGTTCAGCTGGAGTTTGAACACTCGTTGAACAGGGGAAAGCAAACTACAATGATCTCGTCCCCTATAGAGGTGGAAGTTTCTTGCTGGATGAAGATTGATAATCAATCGAAAAGAAGTATTCCATGTGATAGGTGGAATACTTCTTTTTGGTGGTTCCTCACCTATGTGAAAAAATCATTGATAGTTAATTGATTGAAATCCGGGGCGTGATTTAATCATGGTATAATTGACAGTCACCCTTCATTCACGTAAATTTAAGGGTGGTAGAGTTGACTTGAACCTTCATTCAAAAGGATTTGAGCTCTGAATATTTTGTTTTTAGCAACGGACATTCACATAAAATAGATATTTCTAGTATGAGGAGGAAAAGATGATGGGAAAAGCAGAATTTTTGCCGGTTATCCTTGGATCTGATGATAATGCATATGGTATGGCGAGGGCCTTTCATGAACAATATGGCATCAAGAGTATTGTTGTTACAAAAGGGCATATTTTACCGACGATGCATAGTAAGATTATAGAAAAGAAAATTTATGAGAACTTAGATGAACCTGAAATATTTGTCCAAAGTATGTTGGACCTTCATAAAGAATTAAAAGATCGTGCGGACAAGCTACTTGTTGTGGCGAGTAATGAGAATTATGCAGAACTTGCGATTCGCAGTCGAGCAGCGCTCGAACCCTTTTATGTTCTACCATTTATAAGTGAAGAGCTGATGGATCAGGTTGTCTATAAAGAGCGCTTCTATGAAATGTGTGAAGAGCATGGACTCGATTACCCAGATACAGTTATTTTTAATAAAGGAATGGACCCTGAGATGGATCTACCATTCGACTTTCCGGTCGTTGTGAAACCATCAGATAGCATGACGTATTTCAATGCGCAGTTCGAAGGGAAAAAGAAGGCGTATGTGCTACATGATAAGGCGGCATTTACGGAAGCCATCCGCAATATTTATTCATCAAGCTATACGGACTCGCTTATTATTCAAGATTATATCCCAGGGAACGATACGGTCATGCGTGTATTGAATGCCTATGTTGACCAACATGGCAAAGTGCGTATGATGTGTCTTGGACGAGTTGTCCTCGAAGACTATACGCCGATTTTGATTGGGAATTATGTCGGTATTATTGGTGAAGAGAATGCAGAAATCTATGCACAATATAAAAAGTTCCTCGAAGCGATCAACTTCCGCGGCTATGCCAACATCGATTTGAAGTATGACAGACGCGATGGTAAATATAAAATTTTTGAATTGAATATTAGACAAGGTAGAAGTAGTTATTTTGTAACGACGAATGGCTATAATATGGCCAAATACCTCGTTGAGGATCGGGTCAATAATAGTGATTTATCGATTGAGTACGGCTCGAATAGCCGGCTATGGCATGGGGTGCCTAAGGATCTTCTTATTAACTATACGATGGATGAAGAACTGAAATCCCAAGTCATTGATCGGTTTGCTAAAGGGGAGGCCGCACGCACGCTGTATTACCCTGCGGATCTCAGTTTCATTCGTAAATTTAAATTGAATTCATTTTACAAAGATTACTACAAACGTTTTGAGAAGTATTTCAAATTAAAGGACTAAACATAGTACGGCATACAGTTAGTGATTGAAAAGGTTTGTAATTGGAGGTAAAGATTATGGCTTTGCTCGATAAATTGAATACGGCAGATGTGAGGAGGTACGATAAGTTTGTCCGCAGTTCTCCATATGGCTCTATGATGCAAGACCGATTATGGGCCGAGGTGAAGGATGATTGGGGAAATGAGCACGTCTACCTTGAACAGGATGGGGAAATTATCGCCGCGATGTCCATTCTTATAAAAAGATTACCAGGCGGCTTTTCTATGTTATATGCGACGAGAGGTCCGGTTTGTGATGTCACAGACTTGGCGCTTGTTCAGCGGCTTTTGAAGGAAGCGAACAGTGTTGCGAAGAAGCATAAAGCAATCATGCTGAAATTTGATCCTGAAATTGCGTATTCGGACGAGCTATATGATTTATATAAAAATGCAGGCTTTCAACTAACGTCAAAAGATGACGATCAAGAAAAACTCATTCAACCTCGTAAAAATATGATTCTCTTTTTGGATGATCATGATGAAGAAACAATCATGACAAAGTTTTCAAAAAAAGGGCGTAGTACGATTAGAGGTGCTATAAAAAAAGGTGTCCAAGTCCGTTATTCACGTAGTGATGAGGATATTGAATTATTTTATGAAACGTATCGAACGATGTCAGAGCGTAATAATATTACAACACGATCAGTGGAGTATTTCAAAAAAATCCGTGATAGGTACGAGGAGTCAAGAGTTTATATCGCCTATCATGAGGGCGATATTTTGGCAGGTGCGCTGACGATAAATTACCATGGGAAAATGTATTATTTGTATGCAGGTAGTACAAATGTCAAACGAAATTTGAATCCTAACCACATTATGAATTATGAAATGATAAAATGGGGTATTGAAATAGGAGCAAGTCAATACGATTTCGGTGGTTTTTTTGAAGAAGGGGACGGGTTGTATATTTTCAAGAAAAGCTTTTGTGATAAAGATGGCGCAACCGAGTATATCGGGGAGCTCGATAAAGTATACAAACCGTTCATGTATAACATCTTAGAAAAAGTCATTCCGCTGGTCAAGCGCTTGCGTAAGAAACCGAATCAGGGGTGACTGGCTAATGAAATCTAACAGTGAAGGTATTGACAAGCATATGGAAAAAAAAACGCTAGGAATTATCGGTGGTGTAGGTCCGCTTGCTACGATGTTAGTGGGTGAAATGATTGTTAGACTAACTGAGGCGGAAAGAGACCAAGACCATGTCGACATGATTATTACGAATAACCCACATATTCCCGATCGTACAGCCTTCATTTTAGGTGAAAGTGAAGAAGATCCAGTGCCAGTTATTTTATCAGATGCGAAGCGACTAGCCGTTGCTGGTGCTCAAATCCTTGTCATTCCATGCAATACGGCGCACTCTTTCTTCGGACAAATAGAGGAAGGTGCAACTCTTCCTTTGATTGACATGATAGGGGAGACGGCAGCAAGGGCTGCACAGGACGGAGCGAAGCGTATTGGTATTCTTGGGACAACTGGGACGATTACTACAGGCGTCTATCAGTCAGCGTGTGAGCGCTATGGCATGACGCCTATCATCCCAGATGCCCATATCCAGTCAGTGGTCATGTCCCTCATTTATGATGATGTGAAGGCTGGGAAACCAGCTGATCATGAGAAATGGATGATTATTAAAGGTGCGATGGCAGAAGCAGGCTGCGATAAGGTCATTCTTGGTTGCACAGAATTATCGGTCGTCAGGCAGGAGCTAGGACTGGGAGATGAATACATTGATTCGCTGTTAGTTCTTGCAGAAACCGCGATTGAAAGATGCGGTCATACCGTTAAAAAGTAAATGTATATCCGAAGGCGAAATGTTTGCCTATTATGATACACTGAGAAGACTAGAGTGAAGGTGGAGATAAGTATGTCCTTCTTGGAAAACATGGATGATGCATTCAAGAATAAATGGAAGTTCGAGCACGAAATGCCGATTCAAACAAAACTGATTCCAGAAATGCTGGCGGGTAAAGATATCGTCGCGGAATCACCGACAGGCTCTGGGAAGACGTTAGCTTTTGTCTTGCCTATTTTACAAGTAGTCGATGGCAATAAAAAACAAACCCAGGCATTGATTATGACGCCATCACAGGAGTTGTCGATGCAAATTGTCAATGTCATTAGAGAATGGGTGCAAGGAACACCAATTACTGTTACTCAGCTTATTGGCGGTGCTAATATGCAGCGTCAAATCGAGAAATTGAAGAAGAAACCAACAATTGTTGTTGGAACGCCAGGTCGTTTGGCGGAGCTTGTAAAAGTGAAGAAATTGAAAATGTATGATATACGTCATATTGTATTAGATGAGGGAGACCAGCTTCTATCTCGCGATCATCGAGTTATTGTAAAAAACATGATTGACGCAGCGCATCCAGACAGACAAGTCATTGCAGTATCTGCGACAATTACTGAGGAAATTGAAGTAGTTGCCAGCAAGTTTATGAATGATCCTATTCGCATTCAGGTTGGTGCTGAAGAAATGCCGAAATCAGGTAAAGTTGTTCATTCATTTGTTAAGACAGATATACGAGACAAGACAGATGTTTTACGGGGAATTTCTCATTTAAAAGGAATTCGTGCTTTAGCTTTTATTAATAATGTCGATCAGCTTCGGATGAAAGAAATGAAGCTCAAATATAATGAGGCACCGATTGCAGTCTTACATTCAGAAATGAAGAAATTTGAGCGACAGCAAACGCTGGAAAGCTTCCGTAAAGGGGAGTTACGTGTGCTAATCGCAACAGATCTTGCAGCGCGTGGATTAGATATCGAAGGACTGACGCATGTTATCCATGTAGACGTGCCGCACACGATTGAACAATACTTGCATCGATCTGGACGAACAGGACGTGCAGGAGAAGACGGAGAAGTGCTAACGCTGTTGTCCTATGCAGAGGAGCGCGATTACCGTAAGCTGACAAAAGGTATTAAAACGGTCCAAAAAGTATGGTATAAAGGCCAACTGACAGAAGGTAACTCGAAAACGGTTGGGAATAGTAAGAAAAAATGACATGTCTGTTGATTAAACATTTACTTGCATAAATCGCAGGTAAGCAAAGGCTTGAAAACTATCTTATCCCCAGCTCATTTTCGGTTCGCTTTCGACGAACTGTTCAAGACATAATTACCGAGGAGCAAGCATGACTAGAAACGACGAAGTCGTTTCTAGTCATGCTTTTTCGGTCATCTTATTATGAACAGTTTCCTGTCACGTACCTACAATGTTCAAGCGGAAAATGAAAATGCAGTGGCTTGAAAAGAATAGAATTGATGACTTTCTATAGAGAGTGTAAGCGCCCGAAGATGCAATTTCGGGCACTCTGGATCATTGTATAAGGTGTTCCTACTTTACTTTTTAGCAAAACCGATAAGAAAGTGACGCTACCTAAAATAACAGAGGGAAATACTATGGTAAAATTATCTGTCGCCAAAATTGTATCTTTGGCGGCCTTCTCAAATTAAGAAGCCCTCTATTCCTTCGTCCTCAAAAGCATTAGCACTTTGTGTACCGGAGTTTTTGGAGAGCGACGGATGAACGACCACCATACGATTACCGAAAAGAATGTATAGGGATACGGCGGAGTCGCGTCCCTATAAATGAAAATAGCACGGGAATTGTATAGAAGTCGTTCCATCCAAAGCGAACCAAAAGCTATTGGACTTAGAGTGACTAATAGTTGATTAAGTTATTTTTTTTAGTTAATCAACAAACGTGAAAAAGTAATGACGAAAAGGGCTATTCTAGAATCTACCCGGATTCTAGAATAGCCCTTTATTATTGATTCAGTTGGTATTTACTGAATCAATTTAAATCTTTGTCAAAATAATTGGCTCGCCTTTTGTAACGATAACCGTATGTTCAATTTGTGCAACGAGCGAATTATCAGGTGTAATGAATGTCCAGCCATCTCCTGATTCGATAATATGCTCAGCTTTTTGTGAGATGAAAGGCTCGACTGCAAGGACCATGCCATCTTTCAAAAGAGTCTTATCGGAAGGATCGTAGTAATTCAAAATATGCTGTGGTTCTTCATGCAAAGATTTACCAATGCCGTGGCCCGTTAAGTTTTTAATAACGGCTAGCCCGTGATTTTTCGCCTCACGTTCGACCGCTTTACCAATCCGGTTCAAACTAGAACCTGCCTTCACCTTCGTCATCGCAAGCTCGAATGCACTTGCGGCAACATCGCAGAGCAGTTGTTTTTTGTCGTCTGGTGTTCCAGCAACAAAAGAAATGCCAGTATCAGCAAAATAGCCGCCATAAGAGCCAGAAACGTCGATATTAACAAGGTCTCCATCTTGAATAACACGAGAGCCTGGAATACCATGTGCTACTTCATTGTTGACGCTAATGCATGTGTACCCTGGGAAATCATATTGGTCAATTGGTGCAGAAATTGCTCCTTTTTCTTCAAAGAGACGCCCCGCGAGCTCATCAATTTCTTTAGTTGTTTTACCAGGGACCGTTGCTGCTTTTAACGCTTCACGGATTTCGGCAACAATTTTACCGATTATTTTTAGCGCCTCAATATCCTGTTCAGTTTTTGCAATCATTTCGTACAAATCCTTTCTACCGTTCAATTTTTCTATACATACTATATCATATTATAACGCAGAAAAAAGCCTGCAAACTTTAAAGTAATTGCAGGCAGGTAAATTATTTTTTTGAAATAGTTGCATTGGAAGTTTTCTTATTTGCCATTATTTTTCGTACAATTGGGTAAGCGATGGGGGCTATTTTAATGGCTGTCTTAATTAATTTTCCGATTTTCAAATGAATTCTCTCCTAAAAATATATTTTGTATTCCGTTCCCGCATTTCAAATATGATAAACCTTATTTTAATACCTTCACGCCTTGAACAATATTCCAAATGACGATGATGACAAAGAGAAGTCCATAAATTAGCATGAAAATAAACGGGGTTAATTGCCAAAAACTAAAACTGAAATTATCGCCAGACATTCCGCTTATTTGATTTGTTAAAGAAAACATAGAGAAAGAAAAAATAACAAATCCCGCAATGAGTAATAGGGTCGGGACGAGATGGGAGATGAGTGAGCGTTTTGCATGATACTTAATTTCCCGGTTATCTGATATGAAATAAATGATAACAGGTAGAAGTAATGGAGCAAAAAAAACGCTGAAATAGCATAAAGAAGCTAATAGTTTATTGTTTTGCAAGAGTATCCCCTCCGTTATATGTTAACTATATAGGTTATTTGTTATTCTTGTTAATTATCTTGCTTAAAGATTGACCATCTTATACAATGAAAGAGTTAATTGAATAACTTGAACCACAAGGGGTGCCTTTTTGGCTGAGATTGGACAATTTGTCCTAACCCTTCGAACCTGTAAGATTATTCTTGCGTAGGGATGTGGATGGCAACCATCATATTGTGATGTCCCATTCTATCCGGGATGTCTTTTTTTATGCCCGGAATCCTACACCAACTAGTAGGAGGAGGAAGTCATTTGGATCGTAAACGTCTACAATTTTTACTCGAAGTAGCTATTTTAGGAGCTATATCATTTGTACTTGATAAGATTGGATTTTCAATGCCTCAGGGAGGTTCGGTCACATTATCTATGCTGCCAATTGTTGTCATGGCATTTCGTTGGGGCATTGTTGGGGGAATGCTGACGGGATTTGTCTCGGGGATTTTGCAACTGATTATGGGTGGCTATGTTTTTAATGCCATTCAGGCAGCACTCGATTATTTTGTCGCGTATGCACTTGTTGGTGTCGCGGCAGTTACGCTTGGTTGGCTGTTAAGTGGCAAAGCAAAAGGTAATAAAGGTACGATGGTCATGGCGATTGTTGTAGGTACGGTGATTGGCGGGCTTCTTCGATTTCTTATCCATTACATCGGCGGTATTGTATTCTTTGCGTCATATGCACCTGAGGGACAGCCGGTTTGGCTTTATTCGCTCGTATATAATGCAAGTTATATGATTCCTTCCATCATTTTATCAGCACTTGTAGCTTCATTATTATTTATGTCGGCACCACGTTTGCTACAACGTACATGAAAAATCGCCGTTCTTCCAAAAAGGAGGAACGGCGATTTTTCTATTTGACGGATGTTAATTGTTTTCTTTTGAAAAAAATCACGACAGCAATGGCTGCTGTTAGAAAAAGCGCTGCAGCTGAAACGAATAATTCATTGACGCCGTTTTTTACTGCAATTCCTATAAACGCCCATATGAATACACTGCTTAGAGCTATATCCGCATGGTGGTATAGGAAATGGAGTGCAATGGCTGTAGCGAAGGTCAAATAGATGACCGTCCATAGCGGATCGCTGAGTCCCCAGCCTGACCATTCATGTAGTGTAAGGACATAACTGATGTTGGCAATAGTCGCGATGAAAATCAAGCCAAGGTTAATGGCAATCGGAATTCTACCAAACAATTGGTTGTCTTTTTTAGGGTAAGTGAAATATAGGGCTAGTAATGTAGCGAGTAACAAAGCCATGAAAACAATTGTCCAATTAAAGAAACCGTAATGCCACAGCAGGAGCCAGACAATATTAAACAGACAGCTAATCGTAAACAGGATAGCTCGACCGTTTTGTAGTGATTGGCTAACGGTAGCGTTGTTGTGTTTAAAGCCGTATAGCCAAAAGGCAAGTAGCATATAAATAATAGCCGACAATGCGAAGACATATCCCGCGGGCATGAAAAGAACGGGTAACCTACTTGCGATGGCTACTGTTGTACTGCCGTTCAAAGGTATACTATTTGCTGCTACATTGACAAGGACGATGGCAATGAGCGAAAGGGTCATGATCATAATTCTATACATATTAAAATCCTCCTATTGAATAGTATACATAGGAAAGGTAGAACCTGCGAAGGAAAGTGTGAAGTTTCCGTCACAAATTAATTTCAATCAGTAGGATTTCCGGGTATTCCCAGTCGTGTAATTGATTAATTTCGCATGCCTTCGTTTCATGTTATACTATAAGGAGCTTTTTTACGAAAATTTAGAACAGCAAAAGGGTGAGTGGGTAGTGATTTTGCTTGAAGGGAAAACGTGCTATTTACGAATATTAACAGAGGAAGATGCAAAACTATTCACTGAATTACTAAGTGCTAATAAAGACTATTGGTCTGTTTTTGAACCCCGTCACGAAGCAAGCTATTTTACTGTCGCTGTTCAAAAAGAGAAAATTAGAGAGTCGATTTATCAAATGCGGGATAGAAGAGAATACAACTTCGGTATATTTGATTCAGATACGAGCAGGCTAGTTGGGCATATCTCTCTTTACAGTATTAAAAGACTGCCTTTTTCAAGTGGTTTCGTCGGCTATTCTATTGATGAGCGAGAAATAGGGCGAGGGATAGGGACAGAGGCGGTTAGTCTCGTTACAAATTTTGCATTTGGGAAGTTAGCCTTGCATCGAGTTGAGGCATTTGTTTCACCACGTAATATCGGATCTATGAAGGTTTTGGAAAAGGCGGGCTATCTCCAAGAAGGACTCATGCGGAAATTGCTATATATAAATGGTGTTTGGGAAGATCATTATATGTATGCAATAGTAGAGGATGATTTTTGAAGGGGTAAGAGTATTTTGCGGAAATGGGCAATGAAAATCAAGAGCTGGTACCTGTGAAAAGGTACTAGCTCTTGTCTCGTTTAGGCGGAGTACTTCCGCATTTGTATATTTCCCGGGAAATAAGTCGATTAGTTTTGTGCAGCAAAAGCGTAGCCATCGACAATTATATCAAGTTTCCCTGTGTCAGGATGAGCAACAAGCCCGTGAACAGGTACTGTTGTATCCATCAAGGGGTGGTTTCGAACGATATCCACACTCATTCTGACACTTTCTGTCACATCGCTAAAGCCATGAAGCCAGTCTTTCATGTCAATACCCGAATATTGTAAGGTTTTGAAAAGGTTTTTATCAATCCCACGATCGACCATTTTGTCGATAATTTGATTTGTGTCGATAGAGCTCATCCCACAATCATGATGCGCAACAATGAATACTTCATCTGCTTGTAAATCGTAAATCGCTACAAGTAAACTCCGCATAATCCCGCCAAAAGGATGATTAACAATCGCGCCAGCACTTTTAATAATCTTGGCATCACCATTTTTTAAGTTCATCGCTTTAGGTAACAATTCAGTCAGCCGTGTATCCATGCAAGTTAAAATAACAATACGCTTGTCAGGAAACTTGGTTGTTGCATATTCTTCATATTTTTTTTCAGTGACGAATGTTTCATTGAACTCCAAAATCGTAGAGAGAATAGTCATAGTAACCTCCAATGGTTTCGATTAGTTTTATAATACAGCTGTATATGTAAAAAGAAAAGAGTTGCCGGACGGCAACTCTTAAAATTTATTTTCTGGTTTTGGATCAATCGTTGATGAATCGGCAGCAATAAAAGCTGTTTGGAGACTTCTCATTATAAATAATGCTGAAATACCAAGACAGACCATGAAACCGATAACTGTTGTGAACATTAAGCCCATGTATAAGACCCCTCTCTGTAATGATAGTTAGCCTCAACTTTCATTATACAGTATAAGAGTCTATTTTTTAAGTGGTAAATTAAAATAGATGATGAATTAATTGTGAAGTTTTTAGAATCCCCAATTCCCAGAACGGAATACAGGCTCCGTAGTTCCATCATCGAATACACCATCAATATCCATTTCTTCAGAACCAACCATGAAGTCAACATGTGTAATACTTTGGTTCAAGCCATGCTGAACAAGCTCTTCACGAGACATTTTCTTACCGCCCTCAATACAAAATGCATAAGCACTTCCAAGCGCAAAGTGATTTGATGCATTTTCGTCGAACAAAGTATTGTAAAACAGAAGTTCGGATTGTGAGATAGGAGAAGCGTGTGGAACGAGTGCAACTTCACCTAGATGTTTTGCACCTTCATCCGTGTCAATCAAACGCTTTAATACTTCTTCACCTTGCTCAGCTGTTACCTCAGTGACACGGCCATTTTTAAATGTGATTTTGAAGTTATCAATAATGTTGCCGCCATAGCTTAATGGTTTTGTACTAGATACATAGCCATTAACACCCGTTTTCAACGGAACAGTGAAAACTTCCTCTGTAGGCATATTTGCCATGAAAGTATGTCCTTTTTCGTTGACGCTACCTGCACCACACCATAAGTGACCTTCAGGTAATTCGACCGTTAAATCAGTGCCTGGTGCTGTGTAATGTAATTTACGGAAGCGTTTATTATTCAAATAATCCACTTTTGCATGTAAGTTGTTGTCATGTTCCACCCATGCTTGAACAGGATTGTCTTGGTCTGCACGGACTGCTTTGAAAATCGCGTTCCATAGCGCATCCACTTGTTCACCTGCTGGAAGTTCGGGGAATACTTTTGCTGCCCACGCATCGGATGGTGCTGCAATTACTGTCCAGCTAATTTTGTCAGACTGGACATATTGACGGTACTTATCGAGTGCTTGTCCAGCAGCTTTTTGGAAATCTGCGATGCGTGAAGCTTCGATACCTTTTAAAAGATCTGGACTTTGCGAAACGATGCTCATGAAGGCTGCGCCTTTTTCTGCAAGTTGCTCGCGTTCCATCACTTTCCACTCAGGGAATTCAGCAAAAGAATCAGCAGGTGCTTTTTCATAACGTAAACGAGAAACAACGTCATCCACCCAGTCTACAAAAACTTGGCGTGCCCCTGCTTCATATGCTTTTTCAGTAATGACACGAACGAATTGTACCGCGTCAATTGAAGCCGTGATATATAAATATTGGTTTGGTTGAATATTGACCCCTACATTGACCGCAAGCTCAGCGTAGCGAGACAATTGTTGTTCAAAAGTTGACATGAATAATTACTCCCTTCCTTATCACTTCTAATAATACCAAGATACCTAGCTGACCTGCAACGTTGAAATTATTTGTCGAAGTGTGACACATTCCTAAGTAAAGTTAAATTTCTTACATTTATTCTGTCAGTCATCCTAAAGAACTTGAGAAAGATGCCGAAATAAGAAGAAGAATGGAATTTTTGGAGGTTCAATAATATGGATTTAACGACGGTTTTTGGGCTTATAATTGGGTTTGTCGCTTTATTTGTTGGGATGATACTAAAGGGTGTTACACCGGATAGCTTGCTGAACGTAGCGGCTATTCTCATTATCGTTTTCGGGACAATTGCATCTGTTGTTATCGCTTTCCCAATGAATGAGATTAAGCGCGTACCAAAACTTTTCGGCATCATCTTTAAGGAAAAAAAACTGGCGTCTGATTCTGATATTATTCGCATGTTTTCTAGCTGGGCTGATGTTGCGCGACGTGAAGGGCTATTATCACTTGAGGCCAAAACGGACAATATCGAAGACCCATTTTTGAAAAATGGTCTAGGTTTAGCGATTGACGGACAAAATGCTGATTATATTCGTGACGTCCTAAGTGAAGAAGTAGATGCGATGGAAGATCGTCATGCGGCTGGAGCTCTTATTTTCTCACAGGCAGGTACATACGCGCCGACACTTGGAGTTCTAGGGGCGGTAGTTGGACTTATCGCGGCGCTGAAAAACCTAAATGACATCGATGTATTAGGAACAGCTATTTCTGCGGCATTTGTCGCTACATTACTTGGTATTTTTACCGGATACGTTCTATGGCATCCATTTGCTAATAAGTTGAAGCGTAAATCGGCCGAGGAAGTTCGCCAGAAAATGATGATGATTGAAGGGATTCTCTCTGTGCTTGAGGGGGAAGCACCACGTGTGATTGAGCAGAAACTATCATCTTATCTATCTGTTGAAGAACGACGCAAACTAGCCGCTAAAAATGAAGAGAGTAAGAAGGAGGCGAGCCAGTTTGCCGAGGAGACGTAAGAAGAAAAAAGAAGCTCATCATGTTGATGAATCATGGCTGTTGCCATATGCCGACCTTCTGACTCTTCTTTTCGCGCTTTTCGTCGTACTATTTGCATCCAGTACAATAGACGAATCGAAATTCAATCAGATTTCATCGGTTTTTAATCAAATATTTGATGGTGGACACGGTATGATGGAAAACGCAGCGCCTACACCTGTCCCGGTACCAAAAGAATCTATGGGTGCAAATACAGAAAACTCATCTTATTTAGAAGATCAAAGATCACTAGGTGAAATTCAGGAAAGCCTGGATGAGTATATCGCGGTGAATGAGTTGGAAAATCAATTTGAAACAAGGCTGACAGAAGAAGGGCTACTCATTACAATTAGAGATAGTATTCTCTTTAGTCCAGGTAAGGCTACAATCCGAGAAGAATATAAATCGATTGCCGGAGATCTTACCGAATTGCTTATCTTTGACCCGCCACGCCAAATTGTCGTTGGGGGACACACGGATAATGTTCCGATGTATAATGCTGAATTTCAATCGAACTGGGAACTAAGTGCGATACGTGCAGTGAACTTTTTAGAAATACTTGTAGGCAATGAAAATATTGATCCACTGCTCTTTAGTACGAAGGCATATGGCGATAACTTGCCAATTGCATCGAATGATACAGCAGAGGGACGAGATCAGAACCGTAGGGTAGAAGTGCTTATTCAACCACTTGTTCTGAAAGATGGTTCGGCATTTGAATAAATAATCGTCTATCATAAAAAAAGATTCACCGTAGGAGTTTCCTACGGTGAATCTTTTTTTTATACTAATTCTTTGAATGAATACTATTGTCTCATTGCACCGAGCTCTGCGACGATAGCCTGCATTTCGTTTGGTGTTACGGTCTCTCGTTTCATAACCATCTCGTACATATAGTGTAAATCTTCATATTGAGATGTACTGAAATTCTCCGCTTTCATTGCATCTACGTTAACCATGCGAAGTTTTTCTTTAATTTGTTCAATCATATACATGACGTTTTCTGGTGTTGGTTGAGATAAATCCATGAGTGTTGCCCACCTTTCATTTGCTAGGGGTTAATCATTTCATTAATCCAACTAAGTGTCAACATCAATTGCGCCTCGGCGTAATTGCGAATCGAACAGCGAAGGGTTCGATTTGCCGTATTTCTGCGTACTTTGCAGAAATTAAGGCATCCGTGGGACGTCGCAAACTTAAGTTTCCTTTCCCACTTCCTCAAAATCCCTGACATCCGCCGGCCGACAAAAACGCCACGTCCTGTGGCATTGTCGGCACTAGTACGTCCTGTACGTCGGAGGCTTAACTTGAATCAGCAAATGTATTTGCTGATTCAAGTTAAAGTTATGCTGCTCTTTTTGCTTCTTTTTTCGCGGCTTCCTCTTCTTTCATTTTTGCTTGGAAGCGTTTTGTTTCATAAATAATTACACCAGACAAGCCCAGGAGTCCGATTAAGTTTGGAATGGCCATAAGACCGTTCATAACATCAGCGAATGACCATAAAATGTCGAGTGTCGCTGTCGCCCCTACGAAGATAAACAAAACAAATGCAACGCGGTAAAGGATTACGAATTTCTGATTAGGCACCAAGTATTGGAAGCATTTCTCGCCGTAATAGCTCCAACCTAAAATAGTGGAACTGGCAAAGAAAATCAGTCCGATTGCGACGATGATTGGTCCAGCACCTCCGAGGAAAGTACCGAATGCTGCTGCTGTCAGATCACCACCTGAAATTGTAGTATCTTTCCATTGGCCGGACATAACAATTGTGAGACCTGTAATTGAACAGATAATAAGTGTATCGAAAAATACCTGTGTCATTGAAATAAGTGCTTGACGTCCAGGCATATCTGTTTTCGCAGCCGCTGCAGCGATTGGTGCGGACCCGAGACCCGCCTCATTAGAGAATAGACCACGAGCAACCCCAAAGCGTATAACCGTACCGATTGCACCACCTGCAAGGGCTTGTCCGCTGAATGCGTCTGAGAAAATAAGTCCAAATGCAGCAGGAACAAGATCAAAATTCAGGATAACGACAATCGCACCTGCGATGAAATAGAAAAGTGCCATAATAGGAACGAAAAATGCTGTCACTCTTCCGATTGATTTAATGCCACCAAGGATAACTAACGCTCCGAAAATGAGAAGCCCAAGACCTGTAGCCCAGTGTGGAACATCGAAAGTAAGCTTCATGACGTCCGCAACCGCTTTTGCTTGTGTCCCGTTACCAATACCGAATGCAGCAATCGCACCGAAAAGCGCGAAAAGGACACCGAGCCATTTTTGTTTTAATCCATGTTCAAGATAATACATCGGTCCGCCAGCCATTTGACCTTGAGAATCTTTTACACGGTATTTAACCGCTAAAATGGCTTCCCCATACTTTGTTGCCATCCCGAAAAATCCAGCTAGCCACATCCAGAAGACCGCCCCTGGTCCCCCCATGACAACGGCAGTCGCAACCCCAACGATATTTCCAACCCCAACGGTTGCTGCCATAGCGGTCATTAGTGCCTGGAATTGTGAAATATCACCGTCTGCCTTTTTATCATGATTTTTTGAAAAAACTTGTTTTAATGAATACGGTAAAAGACGTACTTGAATAAATGCGAGTCTAGCTGTTAAGAAAATTCCAGTTCCAACGAGCAGAATAAGAAGTGGCGGTCCCCAAATAATTCCACCAATCTTGTCTAAAAAAGTTTGTAATCCATCCATTCCCTTACCCCCTTTTAGAATAACGAGCACTTTCAACTGTAACGCCCATTCTATTTTTTAGTTAACACCCCCTTTCGATGAATTAATTAATAAATACATCTATTGTTAATACTCCGAAATTTCACGACATACGTCAAGCCTTTTTTTATAAAATATCTAGATTGTTTGTTTTTCTTTGCTACAGGGTATAATGAGATATGCGAATTAGTTGAAAATGGAGGGTTTAGCATGAGTAGTAGTAAATTGGGTAAATTTATTATTTTTGGTGCTCTTATTGGTGCTATTGCAAGTATGTTTGACCGAATCACGCGCGAAGAGACGACAAAAAAGTCGAAGAAAATTGCTTCTGATATTAGTTTTTATTCAAAAAATCCGGATGTTTTGAAACTTAAACTACAGGAAAAAACAGAGAAGTATCAAACGCTTTATGAACAGTTGGCAGGAGATGCTTCATACATCAAGGCGCAAGTCGAAGAGTTGAAAGTATTGACGCCGCAAGTGAAGGAATTGGTAATGGATACAAAGGATGCGTTTGTTGAGTCAAAGGATGAATACAAATCAATTGTCAGTGAAAGCTTGGAATAACTAAGATCAATTGCGCCTTGGCGTAATTGCGTTGGGATTTTGAATTGTGCATAGCACAATTTACTCCCTTCAAAATCCCTAATATCCGCCGGAGGCTTAACTTGATTCAGCAGAAGTGGGGGACTTCTGTAGCTGACGCTTCGCTTTCAGTACAAATACATTTGCTGAATCAAGTTAAATAGTCGATATTGAAAGGAGTGAAAGCGCTGTGTTTGAAAAAAAACGTTTAACTCCTGAAGTGAATAATAAAGAAAAAGTTAGCAAGGTAAGACAAAGGATTGATAGTTTAATGGGCGAAACTAAGCTCCTAAAATTTTATGATGATGTCGTAGAAGGTGACCTTGACAAGTTTGATGTCACAACGACTGAAGGATTTTGGAAGGAATTGTTCATTCGGATAAAGAAAGTAGATGTGACTGGATTAGCTTCTCAAATGGCTTTCTTCTTCCTATTGTCCTTGTTTCCATTACTCATCTTCCTTATTACACTGTTGCCATTTTTAAATATTGATGTTGCACAGATCTTTATATATATTCGAGAGTATGCACCGACAAGTGTTGCTATGCTAATTGAGGATACGCTAGCAGAAGTGCTAGCAAATAGAAATGGTGGTTTACTGTCGATTGGGGCATTCGCAACAATTTGGTCGGCGTCTAAAGGTATGAATGCTCTTACGAAGGCATTAAATTTGTCTTATGACACGGCTGAGACACGATCCTCCATCCTTACACGTGCGATGTCGCTAGTTTTTACAGTCCTGCTCATTTCTACTCTTCTGATTGCTCTTGTTTTACCGTTATTCGGTCGGCAAATCGGTATTTTAGCATTTTCAGTTTTCGGATTGGAGGAAGGTTTTCTTGCTATATGGAAAAGCCTACGCTGGAGTATCCCACCCGTTCTTATTTCAATTGTGTTTGTAACGATTTACTGGTTAGTTCCGAATGTAAAGCTACGGTGGAAAAGTGTACTTCCAGGTGCGTTATTTGCGACAATTGGATGGATTTGTACTACTCTTCTATTCACATTTTATGTCGATAACTTTGAAAGCTACTCAAATACGTATGGAAGTATTGGGACGATTATTGTTCTCATGATGTGGTTGTATTTCTCGGGTATTATTTTAATGCTCGGTGGACAGTTGAATGCCGTGATGTTAGAGAGGGAAACGATAAAATCATTGGAAGGAAAATAAGTGTAACCTATGAGAAATGCCCTGTATTCGGAATATACTCCGGTACAGGGCATTTTACTTTGAGATTTTAGCTAAATACTTTTTCTTTAAATTGTGCTAGTTTCTCAAGTGATGTTTTATCGACATCGGCGTGTAAGCTGTTGCCATGTGAATCCATTGTGACGACTGCAGTGAAATCTTCGACGCGTAGATGCCACATCGCTTCAGGGATTCCAAATTGTAGTAAGTCTACACCTTCAACCTCTTTAATGCAGTCGGCATAATATTGTGCTGCTCCGCCGATTGCGTTTAGATAGACGCCACCGTGTTCTTCAAGGGCAGCGAGTGTTTTAGGACCCATACCGCCTTTACCGATAACTGCTCGAATACCAAACTTCTTCATAATATCACCTTGATAAGGCTCTTCACGAATGGAGGTTGTTGGACCAGCAGCTTTAATTTCATAGCTGCCATCGTCTTTTTTCAAGACGACAGGGCCGCAATGGTAAATAATATGTCCGTCCAAATCGACAGGTGCATCATTTTCAGAAAGATGCTTATGAATCGCATCACGGCCTGTAAACATACGCCCTGAAATTTTAACAACGTCGCCTACTTTTAAATCACGAATTTGTTCTTCAGAAATAGGTGCAGTTAGCTCTACTGTACGCATAGCTTGTTGTTCTTCCGGCTCGTTATCCTGTGTGAAAGCGATTTTTTCGCCATCATTATAATGCCAATTTGTAATTTCGCCAGACACAGCATCAATATCGACAGCCATCCGACGATAC
Organism: Sporosarcina sp. FSL K6-2383; assembly: GCF_038618305.1. Lineage (NCBI taxonomy): Bacteria > Bacillati > Bacillota > Bacilli > Caryophanales > Caryophanaceae > Sporosarcina > Sporosarcina sp. FSL K6-2383. The sequence goes on along the minus strand of NZ_CP152017.1, from coordinate 3,445,516 downwards.
GCCCAGCAGTTATACGCTACGGAAACGAAGAAGCTAGCAGGAATACGATTCATGACGCCCACTTTGCAGCCAAGAAGTGTCACTTCACCACCGAAGCCCATTGTGCCGATGCCAAGTTTGTTTGCTGATTCTAAAATATAAGCCTCTAGCCCAGCCAATTGATCATTTGGATTTACATCGTCAACCGCACGAAATAGCTGTTCTTTAGCAAGGTCATAGCCGGAAGCGCGATCCCCGCCAATTCCAACGCCGATGAAGCCTGCCGAGCAGCCTTGTCCTTGCGCTTGGTAGACGGAGTGTAAAACACATTTACGAATGCCGTCGAGGTCGCGACCAGCACGCCCAAGCCCTTCAAGCTCAGTTGGCAGGCTATACTGGATGTTTTTATTCTCACAGCCGCCACCCTTTAGGATGAGCTTTACTTCTATATGGTTTTGTTCCCATTGTTCAAATTTCACAACAGGGACGCCTTCACCAAGATTATCGCCGCTGTTGTCGCCAGTTAAGGAGTCAACGGAGTTCGGGCGGAGTTTCGTATCCTTTGTCGCTTGAACAATGGCACGCTTAATAGCTGCTTTGATTTCAAGCTGGTTCACGCCGACAGGAGTTTTGATTTTAAATGTAGGCATGCCCGTGTCCTGACAGATAGGTGACATTTTCTCATCCGCCATATTGATATTTTGAGCAATCGTATCCAAGCTCATCGCCGCGCGTGTGCCTGCGTCTTCTTGTTGTCTTGCTGCAAGAATTTTTCGGCGCACATCCTTCGGAAGATTTGTCGATGTTTCACAAATGAGATCATACATGCTTTTTTCGATTTGTTCTATGTACATACTCAAGCCCCCCTCCCTATATAATTAGTTAGTTGATTTTATCTTTTCGACTTGTTCTTCAAGGTCGTCAATCATGCCGATTAGGCGATCAATTTCTTGCAAATCTGCTGTTTCAGGTTCAATTGTATCAAGTGTTTCTAAGAATTGATGGAAGCGTGTTTTTAACCCATCAACTTGGTTATGATCTTGTGCGTTATCCAATACGTACACCTCTTTTCATTACTATAATCGTAAACGAAAAAAAGGTTTTTTTCAACAGGCTCCAATAACTACGCAAAGATGAAAAAAAGGCATAAGAATTTATTGAATAAAAAACTTAACAGAATCTTTACAATTAAAAATCTTTATGCTATGATATGTGTAATCAAATGAAAGGGAGGGCGTAGAGTAAAGACAAATCGAATCCTGTTAAGAAGGAGGGGATCCGTAAGTGTCCACCGGCTATATGCCGAGAGACGACTACGACTTATGTTAATGGAAAATGATAATGAAGGTTCAATTCATATGTAAAGGCCCAGCCGTAATCTGACAATCAGATATGGACTGGGTCTTTACGATTTTTTTAAAAGATGATGTTATGTAAAATTGCGCTGATTTACTGTTCTCCTATGCTAGAATCATACAATGGTCATTAAAATAGGGAGCGTAAAAAAATATGAATACTTTTTCGCAAGTAGAGAGGAAACGTTTTTGGATTCTTGTCATCATCGTATCCATCTCTGGATTCTCACAAGGAATGCTATTGCCGCTTATTTCAGCTATTTTTGAACGCGATGGTGTATCGAGTGCATTGAATGGATTGAATGCAACGGGACTATACATAGGAACGCTTCTGGTATCTCCATTTATGGAGGCACCGTTACGTCGGTTTGGTTATAAGCCAATTATTATCGGTGGTGGGATACTCGTCTTTTGCTCATTGTTGTTATTTCCATTATGGAAAAGTGTTGTGTTTTGGTACATATTAAGACTTCTAATAGGCATAGGGGATCATGCTTTGCATTTCTCCACACAGACGTGGATTACGAGTTTTTCCCCTCAGCAACGATTGGGGCGTAATATTGCCATTTACGGTTTGTCATTTGGGACTGGCTTTGCGGTAGGGCCGCTATTCGTGCCACTTATCAATGTGTTTGAAGGATTACCATTTATCGTCTCTGGTGTACTTTGCATGCTGGCATGGTCACTTGTTTTCAGACTGAAAAATGAATTCCCGGATGTTATTAAAGGGAAGGCAGTTGAAGAACGGTTTTTTACAAGATTCAAAGCAACAATTGCCGTTGCATGGTTGGCATTTCTCGGTCCATTCGGCTATGGTTTTCTTGAATCATCTCTCAATGCGATGTATCCGGTCTATGCGCTAAGAAGTGGGATTGATCTGACATCGGTATCGTTGATTCTAGTGTCATTTTCATTGGGTGGAATGGTTTCGCAATTGCCTCTTGGGATGTTGTCGGACAAAATTGGCAGGCGCCCCGTCTTTTTGATGGCATTTGGCGGTGGGGCGGCATCGTTCTTTGCGGCAAGTACAGTGGGGACGTCCTCGATTGCGGTCATGTCAATGTTTTTCATAGCTGGTCTTTTTGTTGGCTCGATTTTTTCGCTAGGTATTTCGTATATGTCTGAATTGACACCGAAGCATCTCTTGCCAACAGGGAATTTACTATGCGGTATCTTTTTTAGTATTGGAAGCTTGACGGGTCCGTTTCTCGGTGGGATCTTCCTTGAATTTGAAGCCAGCTTCAGTTACTTGCTACTCATTTCAATTTTCTTGGGCACTTTGTTCGTATTGGCGCTATTGGGGAAAATGAAAGCGATCGCCTAACAGGCACTCGGAGCTCTAAGATAAGAAAAAGCGTCCACATTGGACGCTTTTTCTTATCTTAAAATCGAGTGAATGTTTTCATATTCCAGCACAAGATCATCGAGTGAATGGAAGGCGTAGCCAGCCTTTTTAGCGTCGCGGATAAAGTCAGGCAATGCTTGCGCATTATCAGGAGAAACAGTATGCATTAAAATGACGGCGCCCGGATGGAGCTGGGTCATCAATTCATTGTATGCAAAATCACGTCCCCTCGGCTTGTCTGCATACCAGTCGATAAAAGCGACCGACCAGAAAATATGGCGGTAGCCAAGCTCATTTCCTTTGGCAAGTACATTGTCATTAAATACACCAGCAGGCGGCCGCGTATATACTGTCCGTTTTATTCCAGTTAGTTCATTCAATAATTTATCGAATTTCTTCCAATCTTCTTCCATCCCTTGCCCAGATAGTGTAGTTAGGTTTGGGTGACCATAAGTATGATTCCCAATGCCATGACCTTCCTCAATCATTCGTTTGACAAGTGGTGTGGCACTTTTTAAATAATGTCCCGTGAGAAAAAAGGTTGCGGGAGCCTCTTCCTTTTTCAGTGTATCTAAAATACTTTCTGTATAGCCATTTTCGTAGCCGTTATCAAAGGTTAAATAGACAATTTTTTCATCAGGCTTTCCTTTGTAAATAGCACCATATTTTTCGAGCATTGAATCGAGTGCGGCGCCAGCGCTGGGTGGAATGCCATCTGTCGCCTTTTTAAATCCCCAATGAAATTCTTCTGCTTTCGTAGAAAAAGGATTCAATACAAATCCGGCTACTACTATGAAAGCTGCCAGTATAATTCCAGGGCCATGCTGTTTAATCATAAAAAACGCACCTTCCTTTTTTGGTAGGATGTGCGCAAGATGAAAAGTTATACGTTTTCTTTTAGGATATTCCGTAATGCAGCCTCGAGCTTAGGGAATTTGAATTCAAATCCATTATCGAGTAATTTTTTAGGTAAGACATGTTGCCCTTCTAAAACAAGTGCGCTTTTCTTGCCGAGCACTAGCTTCATGACAAATCCAGGAACGGGAAACCAATGTGGACGGTGTAAAACGGATCCAATTGTTTTGCCGAAATCATCCATTCGCTGTGGGAACGGCGAAGCCGTATTAACTGGTCCTTGTACGTTTTTGTTCGTAATGGAGAAGGCGATTGCACGCACAACATCATCTACATGGATCCAGGATAGCCACTGTTTACCAGATCCGACTTTACCGCCTGCAAATAGTCTGTAGGGCAACACCATAGGTGGTAGTGCGCCGCCACCTTTACCGAGAACGACACCGAAACGCATGAAAACAGACCGGATTCCTTCAGCTTCTACTAATGTAGCTTTCTTTTCCCAATCCGCCACAGTTTGTGCGAGGAAATCGTTTGCAATGGTGGTGGCATCTTCTGTATAAATGATTTCTTCTGAAGCTGGATAGATACCGATTGCACTTGCGTTGACGAGGACGGAAGGTTTAATTGGTAAAGTAGAGATGATCCGCAATAACTCGTCTGTAGCAATCATGCGACTGTCGTGAATTTGGCGTCGGTGTTCAGCATTCCAACGTCCTGCATTGATGGATACACCTGCAAGGTTGACAAAGGCATCTGCTGAGCCAATTGCTATTTCTGGTGTAGCCCCCTCTTGGAGCCATTGTACGTAGCTGATGTTGTTGGTTCCTTTTTTCTCTTTCCTCGATAAAATAATAATGTCATGCCCTTCATTCAAAAGGAAAGTCGTCAACTTTTGACCGATAAAGCCAGAACCACCTGCAATAACAATCTTCATATTTTCAACACCTCCATGTAGTAATCTATACCCTATTAAGCTGAACTTGAACGGTAGAACATGTATACTTGTAAAGAGTAGGAGGTTCTGTAAAAATGCCTGTCATTACGAAGATAACACAACAGAAAAAAGATCACGAACGATACAATATTTTCCTCGACGAAAAATACGCCTATAGTGTCCACGAATCGGTGCTTGTAAAATTTGGGTTGACCAAAGGAATGGTGCTGGAAGACTGGTCCATAGATGATATGGTGTATGAGGATGAAATACGTAAAGCATTTAACCGAGCTCTTCATTATCTAGGCTTCAAAATGCGTAGTGAGTTTGAAGTGAAGAAAAAGTTGTTGGATCTTGAGTATGGAGAAGCGATTGTTCGGGAAGCGATTGTGAAATTGAAGGAACTGGGTTTCTTGAATGATGAAGCCTATTCAGAAGCTCTTTTGCAAACGCAAAAAAATTCATCGAGTAAAGGTCCGAGGGCTATTCAACAGGAGATGCATAAGAAAGGTATTGGGAAGGAGTTGCAAGAAAAAGTACTGGATTCTTATTCAGAAGATGAACAGTTACAAATTGCAACGAAGCTGGCGGAAAAGGCGGCGAAGGCTAACCGTTCTGTGGCTCCCATACAATTGAAACAAAAAATACAAAATGCCTTGTTAAGTAAAGGCTACTCATTTGATATTATTAACCAAGCGCTTAATAATATAGACTTCGAGCGGGGAGACGACGAATGGGCAGAGATTACGGAGTCGGTCGGAGAAAAAGCATGGCGGCGCCATCAATCAAAGTTCAAAGGGCGCGATCTACATAACCGTGTGAAGCAAGCGATGTATCAAAAAGGAATCCCGTTTGATAAAATTGATGCGTTTATTGATAAAAAGGAGAATGAAGAAGATGGAGAATGAAAAAAAGTATAGCCAGATGTCAGAGCATGAATTACGCACAGAAATCGGTACGATCATGGAGAAGGCGCGAAAGGCTGAACAGCTTGGCATGGTTAACGAGTATGCGGTGTATCAACGTAAAGCAGTTATGGCACAATCGTATTTAATTGATCCGAAGACGATTGTGAAGGATGAAATTTATCGTATTGATGGTGATGAGGGTGTCTTTTTCCATGTCGATTATTTGAAAGGTCGCTTTGCTTGGGGCTATCGTTTAGGTGGCGAGCGTGCAATGGAGGCATTGCCAATTGCGATGTTGAAGACGGTTAAAGAAGGAAAATAAAAAAGGCCATGTTTTACCATAGCCCATTTATTTAAGAATTCGGTGCAAAATTCAACTTTTTTTGTAGTTTGTCCTCTGAGAAAATCCAACCCGTATAGGAGTTAACGATGTTGAGATTTTTATCGACATGTGCAACTGCGACAAATGGATAATAGCCTTTGCTGCGGTAGCGCAAATCTATAAGGCGAACTTCACATAAGTCACCAATACTTGTGACTGACCAACGATAAATCGGAGAGAACGATGTGAATGCCTCGATATTTTTGTCACTCATAGCTACGTCGACTTCAGGCGACTTTGGCATAGCTACTCGTTCAAAACGGTCATAGATATTAACGGACCGGCCGTAAGCTCGTCCAACATAATGACATTCCTCTGAGGACGCGGCGATTCGCCATTGGAAAAATCGCATCGTAGGGGCAATAATAATATCTTTCGCATCGGGTACAGTATTTTGAACAGCTTTTTTCACTGCGGATTTAATAGCAAAGCGCAGCAAATAATAAAAGAAAATAACTACGTAGGTCGTCAAAATGGTATAGACAGGATTAGCTCCTAGTCCCCAAATGATAAGGGCAATACCGTGTAAAGCGAAAATGATGGGATCAAATGTATTGATGACCCCGATAGCAACCCATTTGTTTGAGAAGGGTCGCAATGCCTGTGTTCCGTATGAATTAAAAATATCAACGAAAACATGCAAGAAAACGGCAAGAAACGTCCAAGCCCATAAGTGGATGAAGCTAGCTTCAGGTACTACAAGGGATAACAGTATAGTGATGATAAGCGGCCATAACAATACAGCCGGGATAGAGTGTGTAATCCCACGATGATTGCGAATATAGACCGCGTTATTTCTTAATTTCAAGACGGTATCGACATCTGGTATAAGTGATCCGACGATGACGCCAGCAACGACGGCACTCATCGTAGCAGTATCGGTTGAAACGACAGGATCCGCCAAAGCTAGACCGCCAAGAGCTATGCCCATGACAATATGTGTTCCGGTATCCAAGTGATCACTCCTTTAGCTTAAGATTTTCGGAGTCGAAAAGTATTTTTCATTTAAGTATATACCCTTTTTTGATTAACAGTAAGCATATGTGATAAGGAGCAAAACATGCAAATAATAATGAAAAAAGACGAATTTCGCGAAGCGCTTCTTTCCTGGTATCATCGTGAAAAGAGGGATTTACCTTGGCGCCATACGTCAAACCCTTATTATATATGGGTTTCTGAGGTCATGCTACAACAAACGAGAGTCGATACAGTAATTCCTTATTATGAGCGATTTATCGACAGCTTTCCGACAATGGAAATACTTGCAGCGGCAGAGGAAAATGATTTGCTGAAAATGTGGGAAGGACTCGGCTATTACTCACGGGCAAGAAATTTGCAGATGGGTGTTCGTGAAGTGGTCGAAAATTATGGCGGTGAAGTGCCAGATACACGTCAAGAGATTTCAACGTTAAAAGGTGTCGGACCCTATACAGCTGGAGCTGTATTAAGCATTGCTTATGGCGTTCCAGAACATGCTGTCGATGGTAATGTCATGCGAGTGATGTCTCGACTTCTTTTAATTGAGGAGGATATTGCGATACCGCGCACGAAAAAGATTTTTGAAACGGTTGTGATGGATTTAATCGATCAAAAAGATCCTTCTTCATTCAATCAAGGGTTAATGGAGCTTGGCGCGACAATTTGTACGCCTAAACCAAAATGTTTACTCTGCCCAGTCCGGGATTTTTGTGGTGCATTTTATGAGGGAAGACAGGAGGAATTGCCTGTTAAGACGAAGAAAAAAACGATGAAAATAATCCCAGTTGCATCATTTGCGATACAGAATAAACAAGGAGAGTGGCTGTTAAGGCAAAGGCCTGCAAAAGGCTTGCTAGCAGGATTATGGGAATTTCCAATGATTGAACGATTGGATGGTATGGCACCACAAGAAAAAGTATGCCAACAACTTGGTGTTGAATTAGAAAATGTTGTTGAATTACTGGCGTTTAAACACATCTTTTCCCATATAACATGGGAGATGACAAGCTATAAGGCACAAATGAAAGTGACGGATTCACTCCCGTCGGGCTATATGTTTTTTTCAGCGGAGGAAGTAGAGGCGTTGCCGAAACCAGTGCCTGTGTTAAAAATATGGGAAGAAATTAAATCGGAGGAATAGATGAATGACAACTCAAAAAGTAGCAATGGTAACAGGAAGTTCTAGAGGATTAGGTAAGGCGTTGGCGATTGAGCTAGCGAGGCAAGGGTATGACATCGTTGTGAATTATGCACGCAGTCGCTCGGCGGCAGAGGAAACAGTTAAAGAAATCGAAGCATTAGGTAGAAAAGCAATTATGATCCGTGCTAATGTCGGAGATGTTGCTAAGTTACGCATCATGTTTGAACAAGTGAAAGAGGAGTTCGGACGTTTAGATGTGTTTATATCGAATGCGGCATCTGGCGTATTGCGCCCTGTGATGGAGCTCGAGGAATCACACTGGGATTGGACGATGAATATTAACGCAAAAGCGATGTTGTTCGGTGCACAGGAAGCAGCTAAGCTAATGGATAAAGGCGGCAAAATTATCGGCGTTAGTTCACTAGGCTCCATTCGCTACCTTGAAAATTATACGACAGTAGGCGTTTCGAAAGCGGCAATCGAATCCATTACACGTTATCTTGCGGTTGAACTTGCACCTTTAGGTATTGCTGTGAATACGGTGTCTGGGGGAGCGCTTGATACAGAAGCATTGAAGCATTTTCCAAATCGTGAGGAAATGTTAGAAGATGCACGTAAAAACACGCCGGCAGGTCGCATGGTTGAAGTCGAGGATATGGTGAAAACAGCAATGTTCCTTATTTCAGATGGAGCGGATATGATTCGTGGACAGACAATTATCGTCGATGGTGGTCGCTCTATTTTATTGTAAAATTTTCTAGTGGATAAAAAAGCGTTTTGTGCACATGTTAGTGTGTACGGAGGTGAAAATCCATGACAAACAATAACAACCCTGGCCAAACGAATGCGAACAAAGTGAAGAAGCAAAATCAGCTATCACAACAAAATCAATCATTTACACCGATGGCTGAAGAGTTTGGTTCTGAAACAGATGTGAACGAGGTTCGTCAACAAAACCAGCAATCTGAAGCAAAGAAGAAAAATGCTTCCGGTCCGCGCGCGAATCGATTCGAAAACGGCACTAAATAAGTGGATGGACATCACCGACCGATGGGGGTATTACGCTCCCATCGGTTTTTCTTTATACCTCAGAAAAGAAAAAGGATTATAAGATTTCAAATTTTGCTGTTCTGTTGGTATAATGATGAAACGAAGAAAGCTTAGAAATTTTCCGGCAACTAAAGGGTGGGTATAATCATGGCGATTGCTACAGAAGGAGAAACGATACAAGTACATAGTTACAAACATAACGGTAGCATTCATCGTGTTTGGCAAGAGACAGTTGTATTAAAAGGAACACGGAATATTGTCATAGGGGCAAATGAACGGACGCTTGTTACAGAGGCGGACGGTCGCACTTGGTTGACGCGCGAACCTTCAATTTGTTACTTCCATGCGGAACATTGGTTCAATATTATTTGTATGCTAAGAGAAGATGGGGTTTATTATTATGTCAATATGAGTTCGCCGTTCATCTACGATAACAAATCATTGAAGTATATTGATTATGACCTTGATGTGAAAGTGTTCCCTGACATGAGCTATATGATTCTCGATGAAGACGAATATGCCGATCATAAGAAAAAGATGGAATATCCTGAAATCATCGATCAGATTATGCAAAAGAATTTAACGACGTTGCTAGGCTGGATTAAGCAGCGCAGAGGACCGTTCGCTCCGGATTTCATCGATGTTTGGACATCACGGTATGCATTTTACAAACAGATTAAGAACAGTAAATGAAGAGCCAGGCCGTGATTATTTACGGCAGGCTCTTTTGCTTGGCTTAGTGAATCAACATGAGGAGGTATAACAACAAATGGGTGAAAGCATTAAGCGATATATGAAGTTCGTCAAGCCATACAATTGGCTCATTCTTTTTACGATTATACTTGGCGTTATTAAGTTCGCAATTCCGCTATTTATGCCCTTATTAATTAAAATTATTATTGACGATATAATTGATTCAGATATATTATCGAAGGCGGAAATGACGCAACAGCTCTTTTATTGGCTTGGTGGGACAGCATTATTATTCTTCATCGTCCGGCCGCCGGTTGAATATTATCGGCAATATTTTGCACAGTATGTCAGCAACAAAATTTTGTACGATATTCGTCAGGTATTATATGGGCATTTGCAAAAGCTGAGCTTGAACTATTACTCCAATACGCGGGCAGGGGAAGTTATTTCCCGGGTCATCAATGATGTAGAGCAGACAAAAAACTTTGTCATGATTGGACTGATGAATGTTTGGCTCGATTTAGCGACCATTCTCATCGCAATTGCAATTATGTTAACGTTGGATATTCCGCTAACGATTGTCACACTTCTAGCATTTCCGTTCTACGCCTACAGTGTGAAGCATTTTTTCGGCAAGCTACGCGAACTGACAAGAAAACGATCTCAAGCCTTAGCGAATGTGCAAAGTTATTTGCATGAACGCGTTTCAGGCGTCAGTGTTATAAAAAGTTTTGCATTAGAGGATAAGGAACAAAAGAATTTCGATGAGGTAAACGGTCAGTTTCTTGATAAGGCTATTGATCATACGAAATGGAATGCGAAAGCCTTTGCTGTCGTCAATACCATTACGGATGTCGCCCCTTTACTTGTGCTTGCCTATGCAGGTTATCAAGTCATAAATGGATCCTTATCGCTCGGAACGATGGTGGCATTCATTGCTTATATCGATAGACTGTATAGCCCGCTTCGTAGGCTTGTCAATTCATCGACATCGTTGACCCAATCATTCGCTTCGATGGACCGCGTATTTGATTTGATGGAAGAGAAATATGACATTACTGATAAAGAAAACGCGATTGAGCTGCCTGCAATGAGTGGAAAAATCGAGTTCGACAAAGTTTGTTTTTCTTATGAGCAGGATGGACAAGTTGTGTTGAATAATATTGACTTCACTGTGAATCCTGGAGAAACAGTAGCGTTTGTAGGGATGAGTGGCGGCGGAAAGTCGACCGTTATCAGTTTAATTCCACGTTTTTATGATGTCACGGGTGGAGCAGTTCGAATAGATGGCCATGATCTACGTGATGTGACCGTGAAATCACTGCGCGATCAGATAGGTATCGTGCTACAGGACAGTATTCTGTTCAGTGATTCTGTAAAAAGTAATATATTGATGGGGAATCCCGATGCATCAGATGAGGAAGTCATTATAGCTGCAAAAGCGGCGAATGCGCATGACTTCATCGAATCGTTACCTCTTGGTTATGACACAAAAGTCGGAGAGCGCGGCGTGAAATTATCAGGTGGGCAAAAACAACGCATTGCCATTGCCCGTGTCTTTTTGAAAAATCCACCACTACTCGTGTTGGATGAAGCAACATCAGCACTCGACCTCGAAAGCGAAGCACTTATTCAAGAGTCGCTAGAAAGGTTGGCAAGTGATCGAACAACACTTGTCGTAGCCCATCGTTTGTCGACCATTACACATGCCGATAAGATTTTAGTCATTGATGCAGGTGAGCTGAAGGAAATGGGTACACACGAGGAATTAATGGTTAACAAAGGGATTTACTACGGATTGTTCCAAGTACAGATGCTTGATAAATAATAATATGTTGGCACACCGCTAAAAGTAAGGACTTTAGGGCGGTGTGCCTTTTTCATGACAAGAATATATGAAAATAGTATTGCATTTGTTTAAAATAATCGTATAATAGTGATAACTTTAAAATTCTGAAAGTAATAGATTAGGAAAAGGTGATCTGATGAGTGAGAGGAAAGTAGTCCTCGAAGTGAAAGATTTACAGACGACCTTTTTTACTGATTCGGGAGAAATACCGGCTGTAGATCATATCGACTTTCACGTGAGAGAAGGGGAAGTACTAGGTATAGTCGGAGAATCTGGCTGCGGTAAAAGTGTTACGTCTCTTTCTATTATGGGACTTGTCCCAAAGCCGCCAGGTAAAATTGTTGGTGGGGAGATTCTTTTTGAGGGCAAGGATTTACTGGAGATGTCGGAAAGGCAGATGAGACATATTCGTGGCAATGATATTGCTATGATATTCCAAGAGCCGATGACGTCATTAAATCCATTGTACACAATAGGAAATCAAATGATCGAGGCTATTTTGATTCATGAAAAGGGCTGGGGTAAAAAGAAGGCAGAAACTCGAGCAATTGACATGTTGAAGCTTGTCGGATTACCTCGTGCAGAGGGGATTATGAAAGACTATCCTCACCAATTGTCAGGCGGTATGCGGCAAAGGGTGATGATTGCAATGGCACTCGTCTGTGATCCGAAGGTACTGATAGCGGATGAACCGACGACTGCACTTGATGTAACGATTCAAGCACAAATTTTAAAGCTGATGAGGGAACTGAATACGAGATTGAATACAGCTGTACTTCTTATCACACATGATTTGGGCGTTGTGGCAGAGACGTGTGAGCGTGTTATCGTGATGTACGCTGGGCAAATTATTGAAGAAGCACCTGCTAAGCAGATCTTCGATGATCCGCAGCACCCATATACAAAAGGACTTATTCAATCAGTTCCAGATATGCGCTATAAAAAGGATCGACTTTATTCCATTCCAGGAAGTGTTCCTAAACCGGGTTCAATTCGACAGGGATGTCGATTTGCGGCGAGATGCGAATTTGCATTTGATCGTTGTCAGAAAGAGAATCCAGAGCTATATAAGACGTCGGATGGGCACGAGACGCGATGCTTCTTATACGCTGGAGAAGGGGTGGGAATGAATGACGACAAAGCCCTTATTGAAAGTTGAAGGCTTAAAAAAGTATTTCCCCATTAAAAAAGGCCTACTTGGTAAAACAGTTGGGCATGTCAAAGCAGTAGATGATGTATCGTTTTATGTCAATGAAGGTGAAACACTCGGAATCGTTGGAGAATCAGGCTGTGGTAAATCAACGACAGGTCGGATGCTCATGCGACTACTGGAACCGACTGAGGGGACAGTGGAGTTTGATGGTAAAGATTTAACATCTTTATCGGCAGATGAAATGCGCAAGACGAGACGTGAAATACAAATGGTATTCCAAGATCCTTATGCATCACTAAATCCGCGTCATACGATTGAGAAAATCTTGGAAGAGCCGCTGATTGTTCACGGGATAAGTAATTCGAAAGAGCGCAGAAAGAAAGTACATGAATTTCTGGAAATTGTAGGATTAAGTGCTTACCATGCAAAGCGATATCCGCATCAATTTAGTGGAGGACAAAGGCAACGTATCGGCATTGCTCGAGCGTTAATGACGAATCCCAAATTAATCATTGCGGATGAACCCGTTTCGGCATTGGACGTTTCTATCCAAGCACAGGTGTTAAATCTGATGCAGGATTTGCAAAAAGATTTTAAGCTTACTTATATTTTTATCGCACATGATTTAGGCGTTGTCCGTCATATAAGCGATCGTGTCGGTGTTATGTATTTGGGGAAAATGGTGGAAATTGCGGAAAGTGAGCAATTGTATATGGAAGCGCTTCATCCTTATACGCAAGCGCTATTATCCGCTGTACCTGTGCCAGATCCTGACTTCGAAAAAGAGCAGGTTATTCTTGAAGGGGATATTCCCAATCCGGCAAATCCACCATCAGGGTGTACATTCCATACGCGTTGTCCATTTAAAATGGATGTCTGTACGCAAGTTGTACCACAATTAGTTGAACATTCTTCGGGTCATTCTGTCGCTTGTCACCTTTATAGTGAACATAGCGGCAATGATATAAAACAGAAACAGATGGAGGGGTCAGTATGAATAAAAGGAAGTTTTGGTTATTTGGCTTGATGATGCTACTGGTACTTTCGGCAGCACTTGCAGCCTGTGGATCAGGTGACGACGAGAAGGATGAAGGTACAGGTAAGGAAGAAGAAGGTACAAAGAGTGAAGAGAAAGCAACGGATGACAAAGACGTCAAGGATACATTGGTATTCGGACGCGGTGGAGACTCTACTTCTCTTGATCCATCCCGTGTTACTGAAGGGGAATCCTTCAAGGTTACAGTTAACCTTTATGAAACACTGTTGAACTTTGGAGAAGAAGATACAACAATTCAACCGGGTCTAGCTTCTGAGTGGGTAACAAGTGAAGACGGTTTGACGTATACATTCACTCTACGTGAAGGCGTTAAATTCCATGATGGAACTGACTTCAATGCAGAAGCGGTTGTTAAAAACTTTGACCGCTGGGCAAATGGAGACGCAGATAAATTCCCTTACTACTACTCAATGTTCGGTGGTTTCAAGGATGATCCAGAACGCGTTATTGATTCAGTAACTGCTGATGGCGATAACACAGTTGTGATTACATTGACACGTCAACAAGCACCATTCTTAAAAAACATTGCAATGAGTATGTTTGCCATTGCAAGTCCAACAGCGTTTGAAGAAGGCGATGACAAATTTGAAAGAAACCCAGTTGGAACAGGTCCTTTCAAATTTGTTGACTGGAAGCCGAATGAAACAATTACAATCGAGAAATTCGATGATTATTGGCAAGAGGGACTACCAAAACTTCAAAAAATTATTTTCCGTTCAATTCCTGACAACACTGCACGTTTGAATGCATTGATGAATGGGGATATCGAACTTGCAGATGGTATTAACCCATCTGATGGTAAAGCAATCGAAGGAAACGCTGACCTACAGTTGTTTGAACGTCCATCTATGAACGTTGGTTACCTAGGTTTAACAGTTACACGTCCTCCTTTCGACAAGAAAGAAGTACGTCAAGCGATTAACCATGCGATTGACAAACAATCTATCGTCGATGCATTCTTTGAAGGGCGTGCAAATATTGCGAAAAACCCAATGCCGCCATCAATTTCAGGCTATAACGATGATATCGAAGGATACGACTATAATCCTGAAAAAGCAAAAGAACTTCTTGCACAAGCTGGATTAGCAGATGGTTTTGAGATGGAACTATGGGCAATGCCTGTACCACGTCCATACATGCCAGACGGTAAAAAAGTAGCTGAAGTTATTCAGAAAAACCTTGCAGATGTTGGCATCACGGCGACTATTGTGTCACATGAGTGGGCAACTTACTTGGATCTTGCAAGTAAAGGAGACGCAGATGCGTTCATGCTTGGTTGGACTGGTGATAACGGAGATGCAGATAACTTCCTATACGTTCTTCTAGATGAAGATAATATCGGAAGCAATAACTATACGTACTATCAAAATGATGAAATGCACGAGTTGTTTATTCAAGCACAAACTGAAACAGATGAAGCGAAACGTAATGAGCTTTACAAAAAAGCACAGGAAATTATCCATGAGGAAGCTCCATGGGTACCGTTAGCTCACTCGACTCCACTTCTAGGTGGCGCTAGTGATCTATCAGGATTCCTTCCGCATCCAACTGGATCGGATCTACTATCAAGCGTAGAATTTAAGTAATCTGTTTTTAGTAATAGAAGGAAAGGGAGAGGTCTGCAAGATTTCTCCCTTTTTTAACTTGACTCTTGATTGAAGTCTTCGGTGCAATTGATAAAAGTAACAGTTAATACATAGTAGAGATAAAGTGTTGGAGGGGGAAAGTTTATGCTCAGCTATATTGGGAAAAGGTTGCTGCAGCTCATTCCTGTCCTACTTGGGATGACGTTCATCGTATTCATGATCATCCGGGCCATTCCGGGTAATCCCGCACAGATCATTCTTGGCCAACAGGCAAGTAAAGAGGCTGTTGAGGCATTGACGATTAAGCTTGGACTCGATAATCCATGGTATATTCAGTACTTTCATTATTTAGGAGATCTATTTAAAGGTGATCTTGGCGAATCGATGAGAACGCGGGCACCTGTAGCGGATGAAATTTGGCCTTATTTTGCAGCTACTTTTGAACTGGCGCTTTTTGCTATTATTATCGCTATTGTTATCGGTATTAATGCGGGTATTATTTCGGCATGGTTCCAAAATTCATGGTTTGATTATACGGCCATGATTTTAGCGCTTGTTGGAGTATCGATGCCCATTTTCTGGCTGGGTTTAATGGGTCAATGGGTATTTGCGTTAGAGCTTCACTGGCTACCGACGACTGGACGGGAGGAAGTACGAGACCCCGTAAGTGCCATAACGAATCTTTATGTGCTTGATAGCCTTATTCAAGGGCGTTTTGACCAGTTATGGCAAGTCATTCGTCACCTTATTTTACCGGGGCTAGCGCTTGCGACAATTCCGATGGCGATTATTGCGCGGATGACACGCTCGAGTATGCTTGAGGTTATGCGGGCTGATTATGTACGTACAGCTCGTGCAAAAGGACAAAAAATGTTTTGGGTTGTATATAAACATGCGTTGAAAAATGCGATTATTCCTGTACTAACGATTATTGGATTACAAATGGGGATGCTGCTCGGCGGAGCGATTTTAACAGAATCGATTTTCGCTTGGCCTGGTATTGGGCGTTACATTTACGAAGCCATCGGTGCAAGGGACTATCCAGTCATTCAATCAGGCATACTCATCGTCGCATTCTTCTTCGTCATGATTAACCTGGTTGTCGACCTGTTGTATGGTCTCATCGATCCAAGGATTAAATATGACTGAGGAAGGGGGAAGCATTTATGTCTGAATTAGTGCCAAAAGTGAATGATAAAGTGGAAATTGAAAAAGTAGCAGGACCTGGGCGTGAAGCATGGAGAAGTTTCAGTAAGAACAAAGTTGCTGTGGTCGGTGCTGGAATTGTAATTTTCTTCGTGCTACTTGCGATTTTCGGTCCATGGATTGCGAAAGAAGGTATTAACGATCAAGTTCTAGCTGATCGGCTTCTCCCTCCTTCCAGTGAATACTGGCTCGGAACGGATGATCTTGGTCGAGATATCTTATCTCGAATTATCTACGGCGCGCGTATTTCTTTATCGGTTGGCTTCTTCTCGGTCATTGGATCAGTCGTTATTGGAAGTATACTTGGAATTCTTGCGGGGTACTATGGTCGTTGGGTAGATATAGTGATTTCAAGGCTGTTTGATATTATGCTTGCATTTCCTTCTATTCTATTAGCGATTGCAATTGTTTCTGTACTCGGCCCAAGCTTACAAAATGCACTTATCGCAATTGCGATTATAAATGTGCCGAACTTTGGACGGCTCATTCGTTCAAAAGTATTGAGTATTAAAGAAGATGAGTATATTATGGCAGCGAAGGCGATTGGGATGAAGGATGTAAGGATTCTATATTCCCACATTTTGCCGAACTCGATGGCACCCGTCATTGTTCAAGGCACGCTTGCCATTGCAACGGCAATTCTAGAAACGGCTGCTCTTGGTTTCCTAGGTTTAGGAGCTCAGGCACCGCAACCGGAATGGGGAACAATACTCGCCGACTCGAAAAACTATTTACAGTCCGCTCCATGGACAATGATTTTCCCAGGACTCGCGATTATGTTCACCGTCCTTGGCTTTAACCTAATGGGTGACGGCTTACGTGATGCGCTAGATCCTCGGATGAAGAATTAAAAAACAGCCTTGAAGTCAATGACTTCAAGGCTGTTTTTGGTTTTTATACTATTATTTAGTAGATCTCTTCTTCTAATTTCATATTCATTTCGTTATTATGATATTTTTGGAATGAGACAATAAGCATGTCCAGATGCTCCAATTGCTCCTCATAATTTAAAATGGATGATAGAACATGCAGAAGATGGTAAGTAGAAAACTCCTCTTCTTCCTTTGTAATCCCGATCTCCTTCGCGAATATCTCCATTACTTCATGGCGCTGTATATAGTCGTCGTTTTGGCTAGCGCTCTCCTTATCAACCTTCAACTTACCAACAAATTTTAAATGGAGTTGTTCATGATAAGTGAGTAAAGTGTCCAAGCGTTCCTGAACCATCATTCGGAAATGCTCTGGTAGTTTAATCAACTCATTTTCAAATTGATGCAATCTTTTCAAGACATCATAACTGCTTTTTGAAGTAGCGACCATTTGTCTATAAATCACTAGCTTTCTCGCCTTGGTACGTGAATTCTTTTTGAAGTAGCTCCGTTCTTCTTTAAATAGAAGGTAAAATTCTTCGACTTGTGTCAGACGCTCTGCTAACTTTTTAAGTGACTTCTTTGTCGCGATATGTTCAGAGGCTTGTCTACCAGCAAGCCGGGTCCAACGAATAATCTCATCTTGTGCTAAATGGATAGACTCGAACAGTTTCGTTTCATATTTCGGTGGCATAAATAGCAAATTGACAACGAAAGCCGCTAAAACTCCGATAAGAATGGTTAAAAATCGTAGTAATGCAAATGATAAAAACTCATCGCCTTTGATTTCCATAATGGCGATCATGACGACAAGCGCCAGTGAAATTGATTTTTCCAGTCCCAGTTTAATCATGATTAAGATGATGATAACTGCCGCAAGGCCAATAACGACTAGCTGATGACCAAATAGAAGTACAAAAGTAACGGCAGTAACTGCGCCAATGAGATTTCCTTGAATCTGTTCGATAATTGTCAAATAAGATCTATAGATTGTCGGTTGAATGGCAAAGATAGCTGCGATCCCTGCAAATAAGGGATTTGGCAACTGTAACAGCTCTGCTAGGAACAATGCGAATACAATCGCAATGCCCGTTTTAAAAATGCGGGCACCAAGTTTCATAGGAATATTCCTTTCTGCTAAGGCCATTTTTCGCTACTGTACCTTAAAGTGGTAGCGTGGTCAACCGTTCAGTAGTGTTGCCAGTTCTTTAAAGGATTTATCGACTGCAACGAGTGTATCTTTAATGTCTTGTTCTGTATGGGCAGTTGTTAAAAACCATGCTTCATACTTCGATGGTGCAAGATTAATGCCATTTTTGAGCATCAGTTTAAAGAATTTTGCAAAGACCTCACCATCTGTTGCCTCAGCTTGCTCGTAGTTTTCTACTTTTACATCTGTGAAAAATAGTGTCAAAGCTCCGCCCAAACGATTTGTTGTTAGCGTAATGGCGTGCTCTTTTGCTGACGCTAATATACCGGTTTCAAGAATGGTACCAAGACGATCCATTTCTTCGTAAACGCCAGGTGTTTGAAGGACTTCCAAACAAGCGATACCCGCAAGCATGGAAGCAGGATTCCCAGCCATTGTTCCAGCCTGATAAGCAGGTCCTAGTGGAGCAACTTGTTCCATAATTTCTTTTTTACCACCATAAGCACCGATTGGCAATCCGCCACCGATAATTTTACCAAAAGCAGTTAAGTCGGGAGTAAGTCCAAGTAAATCTTGTGCACCACCATAATGGAAGCGGAATGCCGTAATTACTTCATCATATACAATCAAAGCACCTTTTTTGGCAGCGAGTTCATGCACAAGTGGTAGGAATCCTTCATTAGGTTCAACAATCCCGAAGTTTCCAACGATTGGCTCGACTAGGACACAAGCGATTTCATCTCCCCATTTTGCCATTGCTTCCTTATAAGCCTCTGGATTATTGAATGGAATTGTGATTACTTCTTCAGCAATCGATTTTGGAACGCCAGCGGAATCAGGCGTTCCAAGAGTCGCAGGACCAGAACCAGCAGCGACGAGTACAAGGTCAGAGTGGCCATGGTAGCAGCCTGCGAATTTCATGATTTTAGTTCTGCCGGTATATGCGCGTGAAACACGGATTGTTGTCATAACAGCTTCAGTTCCTGAGTTAACGAAACGAACTTTAGCCATACCTGGCATTGCTTCCTTCAACATTTTTGCGAATTTTACTTCATGGCGTGTAGGTGTGCCATATAGAATTCCTGTTTTAGCTGCATTCACAATGGCTTCAGTAATATGCGGATGTGCGTGCCCCGTAATAATCGGACCATATGCTGCCAAGTAATCAATGTATTGATTGCCGTCGACATCCCAGAAATAAGCGCCTTCTGCACGTTCCATTACTGTAGGTGCTCCGCCACCGACTGCTTTGTAGCCGCGTGATGGACTGTTCACTCCTCCTACGATATGCTCGCATGCTTCATTATAAATTTGTTCTGAATTTGATCTGTTCATAAATAATTCCTCCGTTCAATTGATCACCCTTCTATTGTAAACAAAATAGAGCGTATACGCCAAAGAAATTGAAACTATAGAGGATGTTCGATAGGATTAAGAAAAGAACATATAGGAGGAATAGACGATGACGACACTTGAAGGGTTGCATGCACCTGAATTTTCATTGCCAAATGAAAAGGGAGAGGTAGTTTCATTAAAAGAGTTTGCTGGTAAAAAATATGTAGTTCTTTATTTTTATCCGAAAGATGCTACGCCAGGCTGTACAATGCAGGCTTGTGATTTCCGTGATGCCTATGAGGATTTTAGTAAACTCAATGCAGTAGTGCTTGGGGTGAGTCCAGATAGTGAGGCTTCGCATGGCAAGTTTATTGGGAAACATGGGCTGCCTTTTTCTCTTCTTGTCGATGAAAATCATGAAGTTGCAGAACTATATGATGTCTGGAAGTTGAAGAAGAACTTTGGTAAGGAGTATATGGGCATTGAGCGTTCGACGTTTTTGATTGATCCGACAGGGACGGTTGTTAAGGAATGGCGTAAAGTGAAAGTTGCGGGACATATAGAAGAAGCGTTTGCGACGTTGGAGCAGTTAGTGAAATCTTGAGGTAGCTAGGGGGATGTATGATGGAAGTATTGTTCACGTTTGAGATTAAAGAACATCAGAAAGAACGCTTGTTGACGAAGTTTCCTGAAGTTTCTTTTCGTTATGGCAAAACTCCGGAAGTACAGTTAATTGAGAAAGCTAATGCAATTGTTACGTATGGCGAGGATATAGATGTGACCCTACTCAACCAGGCAAAATCCCTTGAATGGCTGATGGTCGCCTCTGCTGGTGTTGAAAAAATGCCGCTTGCTGAAATTTCGAAGAGGCAGCTAGTGATGTCAAACGTTCGTGGTATTCATAAAACGCCGATGGCTGAATCCGTGTTGGCACATATTCTAGCACTGAAGCGGTCGCTCCCTCTCATTTACCAACGGCAACAGGAGAGGGAATGGAGTCGGAAAGTCGGTTCAACTGAATTGAAAGGATCGACGGCGCTTATTCTGGGTCCTGGCGCAATCGGCTCGGAAATTGGTAGACTGCTTCAGGCATTTGGAGTTGAAACAATTGGTTGCAACCGTTCGGGAAGAGCATGTGAGTCGATGGATGAAATGATTACTTTTGATAGCTTAGTTTCTAGACTACCCGAAGTTGATTATATTATTTCAGTATTGCCAAGTACGCCGGAGACGAAAGGGCTTCTTACTAAAGAACATTTTGAAGCGATGAAAGAGACAGCTGTTTTCCTGAATTTTGGTCGTGGTGACTTAGTTGATGAAGCCCTTCTTATAGAAGTATTGAAAAATGAAGTCATTGGACATGCGGTGCTCGACGTATTTGAAACGGAACCGTTAGCTCAAGAAAATGAATTATGGTCCCTCTCGAATTGTACGGTTTCACCACATGTATCTAGTCTGTCAGGGAAGTATGTTGACAGAGCCCTTGTAGTTATAGAAGAAAATTTGGAAAAGTGGTTAAGTGGCGAGCGAGATCTTCGGAATTTGATTGACCTAGAGGATGGATATTGACTTTGTAAAAGAGGAGAAATAGACCTACCTAATCGCTTTAGTTGACATATGCACCCTAATTTAAGTAAACTAATTATAATAATTATAAAGAGATAATCTTTATGGATTGGGGTGCATGTATGATGTCTGAAGCGAGATTGAAGGATGCCTTAGACGCATTGAAAAAAAATGGTGTAAGAATTACTCCGCAACGACATGCGATATTAGAGTATCTTATCTCTTCTGAATTACATCCGACGGCTGATGAAATATATAAATCACTGGAAAGCGATTTTCCTAACATGAGTGTTGCAACAGTTTATAATAATCTTCGTGTATTTCGAAATGCGGGGCTCGTGAAAGAATTGACTTATGGGGATGCTTCGAGTCGATTTGATTTTGTGACAAATGATCATTACCATATTATTTGCAACGAGTGTGGAACGATTGTTGATTTCCACCATCCTGGACTTGAAGAAGTTGAACGTCTTGCCTCCCATGTTACAGGATTTGAAGTGAACTCGC
The DNA here is from genome assembly GCF_038618305.1 of Sporosarcina sp. FSL K6-2383. NCBI lineage: Bacteria > Bacillati > Bacillota > Bacilli > Caryophanales > Caryophanaceae > Sporosarcina > Sporosarcina sp. FSL K6-2383. The sequence continues at coordinate 3,423,615 of NZ_CP152017.1, read as the reverse complement.
ATCGTCTTGAAGTATATGGGACATGTCCTGAATGTGCTACGCGTGTTGCGAGCGCCAATTAAAAAAACGTCTGATCTACTTCGTTAAGAAGTTAGATCAGACGTTTTTTATTTTGTGTCATCTGCCTGTTTAGCTGTTCGTTTTTGGGGACGGTTATAAGCTACATCAAATTCTTTGCCTTCTAATGAAGCATCAAGTGTCAAAGGCTCACGACAATGCCCGCACATATCAACACGTCCAAGCATTTTCGTATGCTTGCCACAACTTGGGCATTGAATTTGAATAGCTCGTGTTGATAACGTACCGATCCATGCGTAAACTATAGTACTCGCAATGATGGAGAGAAAGCCGAGTGTCATGAAAATGAGCATGACGATCTCGTTTGATCTGAAGAAAATTCCGATGTACATAATGACGACCCCAATGAATATTAAAGCAAGAGCAAACGAACGTATACGGTTTATCTTATTTTTATATGGTTTCATCTAGCGTTCCTCCTTGATAGATCCTTAATTACTATAGCATATATTTCGCTTTTTACGATATTTATCCGACTTTCAAATAAAGGAGATTTACGACTCCTTGTCGAAAGGAAATGACAGGGAGGTGTGGTAGTGGAACAAGTACTTAGGCCGATTTATCAGGAACGGGCAAGCTTTCCAGAGACGTTAGGCGTCATTTTGGTAGAAAAAAGAGGGAAAGGGGATCCGATTACGGATACATTCGATGCGATCCTCTTAATCATTACCGCTGACGAAGAGATCCCTATCTTTACGAAACATTATACGGATGGAAACGGGAAAGCTGCAATGCATATTATTAGTGAAAAACAATTACGCAAGTGGTTACTCCTTGGATCGAAACGAAAAGTGGTTGATTGGTTATTCTACGGTAAGGTCTTCTACGATCGCAATGAATTTGTGGAACAATTACGGACGGAGTTACAGGAGTATCCTTTTTACGGGCAAAAGATGAAGATGGGGTTAGAATTTTCAAAGCTTGTGCGAGGCTATATGGAAGGAAAGACTTTTTTCGAGCAAGGAAACTATATGGATGCCTATCATCATGTAGTCAAATCGCTTCATCATCTTGCCAGACTCGCCATTATTGAAAAT